>DATKYL010000026.1:0-6053 GCA_035528515.1 Acidobacteriota bacterium
GGCCCGCGAATGCCAGCCGAATACGCCGATCGGCCGCTGCCGTTGCGGGAGCGAGCATCCTAAGCCCCTTGACTTGTCGTAGGTTAAGGATTTCCTTGCGACGGTGCGGCTACATCGTGTGACGCGCCCTGCCGGCTCTGCCTCCTGCCTTGAGGCACCCGGAGTGTCGGCACGCGGGTGTTTCGCGACGCTGAGAGACCGGCGGCCGTACCAGCGGAGGAAGTGAGAGTCAGGGATGCTCAACATCGCCAACTATAACGCCGAGTACGTCAAGTCGAAAGTCCCGGAAGTCTTCGAGCTGGCGGCGGCGGATTCGATAGACGATGTCCGGCAGCGCCTGTCGCAGTACGCGCATCATATGACATTCGAGACGTTCGATGATTATGATTCTTTGCAGCAGGGCTCCATCATCCGTGTTCGTGACTGCGCCCGTGCCTTCATATTCATGCTGTCCCGGCGTTCGGATGACAAGGCGGGGTTTTCCATTGCGGGCGCCGTTTGGGACATCGCCCAAGGCCATTCCCGTCCCGACCTGACCCCGGCCTTCTATGCCGAGTTGCTCCACCTTCTCCTCGGAATCCAGGGACGCGGCCCGGGAACGCCGCTGGTCGATCTGCTCCTGACGCCGTCGCGCATGACCGGACGTGAGGCGGCCATCGACCGATCCCGGCAGTTGGATGAGCTGTCGCTTGAGGTCCAGTTGCGATTTGCGAGGTATTCCAGCGGCCTGACCGAGGATGCGATCCGCCGCCGCGAAGCCCGCCGCACCCGCATGCTGAATATCTTCAATATCCCGCTGGAGACCTGGTATGACTGGAACTGGCAGGTCCAGCACATCCTGCGGGACGGCGATCAGATTGCCTCACTGGTGACATTGTCCGACGAGGAGAACCGGGTCATCACCTCCGCGCGGAAGAGTGGTCTGCCGTTCGGCATCACGCCGTATTACCTGTCGCTGATGGACGATGAGCCGAATGACGGCCGCGATCGGGCGATCCGGGCGCAGGTGATTCCGAGTGCAACCTACGTCGAGCACATGGCGCACCTGGGCGACGATCGTAAGTCTTGTGATTTCATGCGGGAAACCGATACGTCGCCGGTCGATCTCGTCACCAGGCGCTATCCGCAGATCTGCATCTTCAAACCGTTCAATACTTGTCCCCAGATCTGCGTGTACTGCCAGCGGAACTGGGAGATCGACGATCCGATGCAGGTCGGGGCACTCGCGTCGGACGAGGATATCGAACGCGCCCTGCAGTGGATTGAGGCCCATCCGGCCATTCACGAGGTCCTGATCACCGGCGGCGACCCGCTGGCGATGAGCGACGCCGACATTGAACGTATTCTGGACGGCGTCGCCCGGATTCCGAGCATCGAACGGATTCGGATCGGCTCCCGCGTCTTCGTGACCATGCCGATGCGGATCACCGATGCGCTCGCCGATCTGCTCGCCCGGTATCGGATCCCGGGCAAACGGCAGGTGGCGGTCGTCACTCATGTGCAGCATCCGTATGAACTGACGCCCGAGACCGCGCAGGCGGTGGAGAAGCTGACCCGGCGGGGCATCAAGGTATACAACCAGTTGGTCTACACCTTCTTCGTCTCCCGGCGCTTCGAAGCGAGCCTGCTGCGGCAGCAACTGGCCCTGCTGGGCATCGACCCCTACTATACGTTCAATGCCAAGGGCAAAGATGAGACCGTCGCGTACCGTGTGCCGCTGGCCCGGCTGCTACAGGAACAGAAAGAGGAAGCACGGCTGCTTCCGGGATTGGCGCGCACCGATGAGGCGGTCTACAACGTACCCGGGATGGGCAAGAACTACCTGCGCGCGCGGCAGCATCGCGATCTGATCTCCATCCTCCCCAACGGCGCCCGGCTGTATGAATTCCACGCCTGGGAGAAGAATATCTCGACCACCCGCTCGACCGATGTCTGCGAAGATGTGCCGATCTTAGAATACCTGCAGCGACTGAACGCGATCGGCGAAGACGTCTCCGAATACGACACGATCTGGTATTACTTCTAACGTCATCCCGGAACAACGCAGAGAATTCGTAGGGCTGCCCCGCGTGGGCCCCCGCGATCTTGCGCGTCGGTTTCGGGCAGCCACACGGGGCTGCCCCTACGATTCCCTCGCTGCCAAAGTCATCTGTAGGGGCGACCTGGCAGGTCGCCCGTGGTGGCGACACGGACAATGACGCGAGGTCGACCCAACGGGTCCGCCTCTACGAATCACATCCAACGGATTCCTCTATTCGGATCTCTTGCGGGTGTAGACCGTCTGGTAACGTGCGCTGTCTTGAAGCATGCACTCCGCACAGGTCGATTCGTCCTCGGCATGGAATGGTTCCAGGTGCACTTCAAACCCGAGAACGCGGTATTCAGCAACGATCTCGCTGAGCCGCGGTTCGTCGTACGTGGTGCGTTTCACCCACCCCGCGCGCGCCAATTCCTGTTCGCGTGTCAATGGATACCTCAGAACAGATCGTCGAGTTCGTCATCGCCGCCCGGGAGTTCGCCGTGCTCCTGGAGGTACTTCTGGATCAATTCACTCTCGCGCTTCGTGTACATCGGGTCTTCCTCGTAGACGAAATACCGGGCGTCGTTGCCGTCGGCCACGACTTCAGCCAGGGCTTCACGGAGATTCATCACGCCCTTGATCGTGAGCACGTTGCGGTCTTCATCTAACAACTGGTAAACCCCTGAGGTCTCCGGCAGTTCGGCAACGACGTCGGCAGACAGTTCAAGGATACTCTCGGTGCGCGGCGCAAGCATCACGCGGTCGATCAAAAGGCGCAGATCGCAGGCGAGACAGCGTAGTGCCTCCCCTACGGCAGACGTAGCGCTGAGACCTTCTTCAATCAAAGCAAACGACGTACTGCGCGCCGCCGCATCACGACTCGGCATCGCCGCCCGCGGCTGCGCGGTGAAGTTGTCCACGTGTCCGAGACGGGCCGATGGCGGCTCCGCCTCGATCAGTTGCTCGGTGATGTCGCCGTCACCGCCCAGAGCCTTGTCGATGGCCTGGGCCGCCTGACGCCCGGCCGCGATTGCCTCGATCACGCTTTTCGGCCCGCTGACTACGTCGCCGCCGGCGTAGACACCCGGCAGATCCGTCGCGAGCGTGGTCTCGTTGGCGGTGATCGTTCCACCGCCGGTCAGTCCGCATGCCGCAAAGGGCGCCGCCGACGGCGCCTGCCCGATCGCGAGAATTACGGCGTCGGCAGCGACTTCTTGCGTTTCGGTTTCATCATAAAGAGGATGGAAACGTCCCGCCTCATCGAATACCTGCGTGCAGCGTTTCAGCATCACACCAGTGGGAACGCCGTCGGCACCGCCGATTTCCCTGATCCCCCAGGTGTGCAGGAAGCGAATGCCCTCCTCGTGCGCCTCGCGGACCTCCCAGTCGTAAGCCGGGAGCGCATCGGCCGCCTCGAGACTGACGACAGACACGTCGGCCGTCTCCAGACGCAACGCGATACGGGCCGCGTCCACCGCCACATTCCCCCCCCCGATGACCACCACCCTCCGCCCTCGGAACGCCTCAACGAGATTACCGTTCAGCGCGTTGGCGCGCAGGAAGTCCACGCCCCACCAGACGCTCTCGAGATCATATCCGGGAACTTCGAGTCGAATCGGCTCATGTGCGCCGGTGCCGAGAAAGACGGCATCATATTCGCTCGTGAGCCTCTGTAATGCGTCCGCGTCGGCGATCGGTGCGTTCGTGCGAATCTCCACTCCGACCGCTCGGATCTCGTCGATGTCTTTCTCGAGCAGTTCGGCGGGATAACGGAAGCGCGGTATGCCGACACGGAGCATGCCGCCGGGCTCGGGCAGCGCCTCAAAGATCGTGACCCGATGTCCCTGTTTGGCCAGGTAATATGCGGCCGTCAGACCGGCGGGACCGCTGCCGACGACCGCAACCGTCTTGCCCGTGGCGGGTAGCCGCTTCATTCGCGCGCGCCACTGGCCGCTGTCCAGATCGGCGGCGAAGCGTTTGAGTTGGCAGATCGCGATTGGCTCGTTGATCGAACCGCGACGGCACTCGCCCTCACAGGGATGGAAGCAGACATAACTCGGGGCGAACGAGAAGGGGAGACTCTCGCGAATGACCGCCGCCGCCTCGTCGGGTTCTTCCCGGGCGATGTAGCGCACGAATCGAGGAATATCGACCCCGGCGGGGCAGGCATTCCGGCACGGTACGAGGATACGTTCGCGCTCCTCGCCGACCCCGCGGACTTTGTCCAGAAGCGCCCCTGTCGGGCAGACCTCCACACAGGCGCCGCAGAATCGGCAATGACTCTCGCTGCGCGTCGGTCCGACCGTTGTGCCGACCACCGGACGACCGTCTTTCATGACGAACGCAATCGCCCCGACGTCCCGCATGTCACGACAGGCGCGCACGCAGCGCAGGCAGCCGATGCACAACTCGGTATTCCAGTCGAACAGTGGTTCGTCGGTGAGCTTGGGCAGGCCCTGGTGACTGTACTTCGGCAGGTCGGATGGTACACCGATGAACTGCGCCAGCCGTTGCAGTTCGCATGATCCGAGCAGCACGCAGCAGCGCTCGCTCTCGGCAACGTTCGACGAACACTGCGTCAGACTGCATCCTTCCGACTGCGCGCAGGTCAGGCAGGCGTGGGGATGCCGGATGAGAAAGTAGGCGAGCCGTTCGTGACGGTAGGCGACGACCCGTTCGGTATCGGTACGGACGACCATCCCCGGTGTTGCCTCGGTCGCACAGGCGCGTACCAGGTCCTGTTCACCCTCCACCGCGACGGAGCACAGGCCGCAGCCGTCCCAGGCGGCGCTGGGATCATCGCTGTCGACGCGTTCGTCGCCGCGGAAGACAAACGGTTCGCCTGTCAGTGCATCGACGTAGGGGAGAGACGGGTGCGCGCAGAGGGTGGGGACGTAGATATCGGCGGCCAGCGCCGCCGCGAGGATCGTGGAACCGGCCGGGACATCGACCGTCTGCCCGTCGATCGTAAGCTGTATTTCGGTCACCGCCCCGACTCCGCCTACCACGAGTGCGCGATGGCGCCGGGCTCGCAGGCCTTCACGCACGGCAGGTCGGCAGTCACGTAACCGCTCGGCTTGCAGGGCGCGCAGGAGTATTTGATCTTCTTGGCGTGTTCGGCGGTCACCGCGGCGAGTTCGTGTTCGGCCTCGATGTCGAACTCGTCTTCGATCATGGCCAGGACACCGGCCGGACAGGCCGGCACACAGTCGCCGCAGCCGGTGCATTTCCCGGTGTCGATCGTGATGAAGAAATCGCCCGAGCCGTCTTTGTATCCGTAATTGGCCAGCATCGCGTATCCCGCAGGTTTATTTCTTCTTCATTTCCTTAAGGTACAGAGCGCGGGCGAACAGCGCGGCGCCGATCGCGCCCGCGGTCTGCGTGTCCTGGTCGGTCTTCAGCGGTTCGATCCCCAATTCCTGCGACAGCCGCTTGACGATCCCGATATTCTTGGCGATCCCGCCGGTGATGGCAAACTCTTTCTCAACGCCGATGCGTTCGAGCAGCGAGACGATCCGATGCGCCATCGCCGAACAGTAGGCGGCCAGCACCTTCTCTTTCGGCCAGCCCTGCCGCAACAAGCCCGACGCTTCGCTCTTGGCGAAGACCACGCACGTCGACGACACCGGCGGCGGCTCTTTCTCCACCTGCAGGCTCAGCTCGCCGACGTCGTTAATGTGCACGCCCAGCAGATCGGCGAAGACCTCCATGCCGCGGCCCGTGCCGGCGGCGCACTTGTCGTTCATCAGAAAGGCGCTGACTTTGCCCTTCTCATCGCAGTGAATCGCCTTGCAGTCCTGCCCGCCGATGTCGAGCACCGTCCGCACCGTGGGTCCGTAGATGAAGTTCCCTCCGCGCGCGTGGCAGGCGATCTCGGTGATCGCCTTCGTGGCGAACGGGACGTTCACGCGGCCGTAGCCGGTGCCGACGGTAGCCTGGATCTTGTCCAGCGTCAAACCGGTGCCCTCGAGGGCCCATTCCATCGACCGATTGGCGCTGTCGGGCGAGTCGCTCCCGGTGCGCATGTTGGAAT
>DATKYL010000027.1:0-21641 GCA_035528515.1 Acidobacteriota bacterium
ACACACGGCCACCGGCGGAGTGTTCGGCGGCGGCGGCGTGCCGATCGTCACCAAGCCCTTGGTGAACGTCGGGATCACCTCGGAGTATGAACCGTCGACGTAGGAGATGTGATTCGCCGGATACACGCAGCAGGTGTCAATCTCAAAAAAGCCGTCGACGCCGGTCACATTGAATGTGAACAGGAAGGACGGTGTCCCTACACCCGGCAGGCCATCATCGCCCGGGGCCATATTGGAGCCCATGGTCACCAGACCCGCAAACATCGCACAATCGGGACTCACAAAGTCCACCGGGGGATCCGGGAAAGGACCCCCAAAAGACTGGGACACCGGGCCGCTACAAGCATTCGAAGGCCAAGTCGGGACACCGGTGCGAACGGTGGGGAAGCCCATCAGGCCGCTGGAACCCACTCGACCCTGAATCGCGAAAGCGAACGAGGTCGCGATATACGACCCCGCCGTCACCTCGCGTAACTCGAACGGCACTACCATTCCGGACAGATCGACGTCGTTTTCAACGTGGACGCCTACTGTCACGCCGGTCGCGCTTGCGGCAACCTGCTTGGACTCAACGACAACTGCGTTGGCCCCCATCGCGTTCGGCGCCGCCAGTGCGAGCACCAGGCCGCAGGTTAGAAGCGCCAGGATAATTCGCTTCATCGGTTCTGACCTCCTCGGGGAGTTAGTTGACACAACGACATTATTTGTTGACCAGGACTAACCATCAATTGTCGCGGACGCGATGATAGAGCCGAAACGCGGGCTCCAACCTTCGGACAGCGCGTGATGCCTGCTGCCCGGTGAATCCCCGGTGACAAAACAGGTCCGTCCGTGGAAAGGCTGAAAGCGAAGACGGGTAGACTTTCTGAGTACCGTGTCCTGCTTCTCCGCCCGGGCTGCCATTGAGTAAGTGTGCAGACAATCCGTGTCGGCTGACTTATCGCCCGGCTGGGATGATAATTAAGGAAAAGGCCACCTCGCGCGCCCCGATACTTCTCTAAACAGGAGCACGGGTCCTCGCAAGGGACCCCTCGACCAACCTCTATGATACTGTTTTTCATAGACTTGTCAAGTTCGTTTGCCATAATGGTTGACATGCTAAGGACCTGCCCCGCAAAGGCGGCGGCAGCACTCCGAACGTCTCCGTTCACGCATCCGGTGTGCCGGACTCGACGATTTTGGTCCTCGTATTCTGCGCGGGGCGACGACGGTCCAGGCGGCACCTAAGCACATGAATGATCGCACGTTAGAGACCGTGGCGATGTCAACTCCGCCGGCCGGACCCGTGTTAACTCTCCTGCGCTGCGCAATGCGCTGCGCATTTGACGCATGGACAGCGATCTTCGAACCCGATGATCGGATCCGTGCACCACGATCGGCGACTACAGGGTCTCGGCGCCGGCTGACCAATACGTGCACTCATGCGGTTCATTTTCCGAATTGGCGCATGTTGACGTGTCCCGGGGTTTTCAAAGGCCTCAGCACGGAAACAGTACATGAAAGATACAGGAAGATGACCTTTAACGTCAAGATAATAGGACATCGTGGCGTCCAGCCCTGCGGTCCACACCCGGCTTTCGCCACCGACGGGACCCACGGGTGCCGCAGAGCAACGGCAACTATCAGACTGTCAATGGCTTGAGTGACATATCGACACGGCAGTCCTGCTGCCGGCGCCGGCAGAGCACATCGGGGCGTCCCAGGCCTGTCCGACGGATTCAGGCTCCGGGCCGCAATCTCGAGGTCGGGCGTTGCGGGACGTCCGTCAGTCGGCACAGCCGTCGCAGAACTGCGCGGAGGGGTCGAATCCCCGGAACGCTACGTTCACGGTGAAAACCACATCCATCACGTTCGTGAAACCACTGCAGTCCACATCGGAGCGCTCGTACGGACAGTCATCGTCGAATACCGGCGGGAACCCGCGGAACGCAACGTTGACCACCTGCACGACGTCGAGAACGTTGGTGACGCCGTCCGCCCACGGATCGCCGTGATTGGAACACACGCAGCCGACGTAACGTTCCGCCCACGCCCACGCGGAATCGACGACCTCGGCCAGGCCGCCCGCCATGCTCTTCGCGGTCACAGTGTACGCCGGGTTCTGCAGCGTGTCGGAGACAAGGGCCACGATGTACGTCTCGGGATTCGCACCGTCGGCCGCGAGCGTCCGCCCCTGATCCAGCAGGACCCAGGTGAACTGATCCTTGGAAGAATCACCGTGCGGCGACGGTTCCCAGATGCCCACGCCGGGACCGCCCACGAGAGTCCGATAGAGGAGAGCGCTGGTCGGTCCGCCATCCTGGTTCAAGCGATTGTCATCGACCCCGCCGCGCATCGGGGCCGCCGCGTGGGAAAACGTCTCTCCCGCGGCGTCCCGTCCGGACACGTACGACATGCCGCCCGCATACCGCTCTGTGGAGTTGAGGTGATCGATCGGAATGTGACCGACGGTATCGTAGCCGTACTGGAACACAAGGTTCTGGGCGGCCTCGTAGTAACCGTGATTGCCGACGCCGTCCTGCAGATCGGCGAGATAACCGGCGGACAGGACATCCAGGTCCAGCCACAGACCGACCAGGACGTCGGCAAGCGGAGAGGCGGTGCGATTGGAGACCGTGTACTTCACGATCACGAAGTCGGCATACACGGGATCCTGCGGGAAGAACCACTCCATCCTGATCCCGACCGTCGAGTCGATGGTGGTCAGATCGGCGCTGGCCTTCGCATAGCCGGCACCGGTGCCGTAGGCGGTGGTATCCAGCACCAGATCCGTCAGTGCGCGAAACCCACGCTGCCCCGGGTCCTCCCGCTCGCCGAATCGATGGTACACGATCGTATCGAGACTCTGGTCGCCGTGGGCCACCAGCAGAGTCGCGTCATAGATGGTGCTCGAAGAATCGAGATATCGCCACAATCCGCCCGTCTCGGTCTGCGACGCGAACCGTCCGCCGCTGCCCATCTCGAGCGTCAGGACGCCGGGACTCGCCACTCCGGTGCGCAGAGTATTCTGTTGCGGGCACTTGAACCCGTCGATGACGAAGAACGCGACGGGGTAGTCGACCGGGTCGGTCTTCGTCGTGTCATTGTGCGTCACGCGGATGTTGCCGACGTACAGGTCTTCCACCGTGCGCGGGCCCATCGTGACGGTCATCGCCACTTCGTCCTGCCCCGCCGGGAGTGTGTACGGACCCGCACCGTCCACGCTCAGCCACTCGGCACCCTGCGTCACGGATATTTCGCCGACCATGTCGGCGTTGCCGAGATTGAACATCGTCAACGTTTCCGTATTCGTCATCCCCGGCGCCGCGTGGTATTCGCACTCGGGATCGGCGGTCAGGAAGGAGACGAAGCTCGGTGCGATCACCGGACAGACGTACTCCGCGTCGGTCGTTCCGCCGGGCAGGCGCAGATACATCGCCCGGTTGATCGTCCACACGCCTTCCTCGAACGGGACACCGCCGGCGTCGAAGTCGCGAATATAGAAGATGTCGATGTCGGACACGTCCCGTCCGATCGTGGCCCAATGCTCCGAAGGACAGACCGAATCGGGGTGCACGGGCGTGCAACCCGGGAACTTGGTATTGGTCAGGTTGAGCGGCGGAGACCAGGTGTTGCCCCCGCTGTTGGATACGGCCAGGTACAGCTCCCCATTACAGAATCCCTGCGCCGAGAGATCATCCCGCTCCTCCTCCGTTTCGCCGCACATCTTGGTGTAGACGACGTAGAGGTAATTCTCGTTGGTCTGGGCGCCGCCCTGGCAGGGAGTGGCCCCGTCGCCGATGCCGAGCGTGATCTTGGTCAGATTGAGATTAAAGAACTGAACGCCGGGATTTTCATAGTAGCCGAACACCACCGGGCGCATCGTGCCGCGCACGCTATTCCAGTGACGGATCGCGATCTCTTCGCTCACACCTCTGATCCGCTGCTCATCCCAGACGATATGCAAGGTGCTCGCGTGATCGTAAGCGACCGAAATGTGAACCCACGCCTCCGCGCCCTCCGGATCCGAGTAGCTGCTGATGAGGTTCTTCGTCTGCGGACCCAATTCACTGCCGTCAATCCAGCCCGCGCCCTCGGTGGCGGACTCGCGGTATGCCACGTTCCGCACTCCGTTGTGTCCGTCCTCCAGCCAGGACGAGTGGTAGGCGATCGCCACACGGTCGGACCGGTCGTCCCCGTCAATGACCTGACCAACGATTACGTTGGAGTCGATGATCGCCGGTCCTTCCCAGGCAGGTGCGGCGGCTCCCTCATCATAGCGCCAATAGGTGATGAGATTGCGGGTTTGGAGATTCCCGTCGTGCGCGATCACGTGGCGCACGTCACCCGTTGACTTGGAGCCGGCATTCTGCGAGATCGCCACATCGGCCCAGAGAATCTCGCCCAGCGTGCCGCTGTGCAATTCCTCGTCCATGTGGAGGCAGGAACCCTCCAAGGGAAACGCCAAATGCCAACTCGAGTAGGGGAAACCGATGTCAGTTCGCTGATGGAAGACGACATGGGCGGTATTCCCCCGGTCGACGTCCAGCCGCGTGTAGCCCGCGCGCGCGATGTCCCCCAGCGAAATCGCGCACCCGTCAAACCCCTGATTGAATTGCCCCGAGGCCACGTCATACGAGTTGTAGCGGACAAAGCGGTCCTGCTCCTCGATGTCCGTGGGTATGCGATCCCAGTACATCCAGGACATGTGCACCACCTCGGCTCCGGGATTGCGTGCCACCTGATGTCCCTGCCCTTCGTTGTGCTGGAAGTCATAGCTGGTGATGCCCGCGACAACGCCCGGCGAAGGAATCGTGTCGGTGTCGAGAACACTCAGCAGGCTGGCACCGCGCTGCCCGTCATCGACGACCGACAGGGACGGTTGCCGCACCAAGCGCTGCGCCGGGTGATCGGCCGGCGGCACGGCGCGGGCATCCATCACCTTGCGGGCCCGCTCGTAAGCCCCGATTTGTTCCAGATGACGGCGGCGCTCGCGTTCCCGCAGTGCCTCCGGTGACTTGATCGCCAGCACCGTCGTCCCGCCGAGCAGCAGAGCGATCGTGCCGATCACGCCAAACCTGATACCGATCCGTGGCATCTTCATCTCCTCGATTCGGGCCCCGCTATGAGAAGGCAGAATTGGGACCCCGGCGCCCCCCGGAATTCCCTGGGCACGATGGCCCATGATACGCGATTGGCCGGCATTTCGGGCATGGGAAAGAACGCTCTGATCATGAGAACCTTTTATCCCCCGAACGATTCACGCCTTGACGAACACGCAACTTGTTGCCAGTCAATACATTCTCGGTGCGCGGGGAGGCCGTCGGAAGGGGCGGTCGCGCGGTGCGAGTCGCGAAGAGCACCATGACGCGCGTCCGTCATCTCTTCGACGGGCGGCCGGGGGCGAGGCCACCCATGATTACGATACCCTGTCGCAGAGCCTTGTCAAGGCGTTCCGCCACGCCGCTGAAGGGAGTAGCGACGCGGGGAAACCCGCCGATCCCCCTTGGTGGAAAGCCGGCTTGATTCCTCCTCTCAGATTGGACAAACGGGGGAATTATCCGTAACGTAGGTCGGACGGGTTGAAAAGCCCGAACACTCCGGGGGCGACTGGTTTCGACGGGGTCGCCAAAGGGAGGTTTGCCTGCCGAGGTTCCCGGGGGTACCTCGTTAAACACCTGGGACCAAAACAAACGCAGACGACTACTCGTATGCGATGGCTGCCTAACTAAAGGCGGCCCGACGGCTGACAGCCCGTCCTCGGCGGGAGGCCGTTTGACGGAATAGAGGACTAGCCAAAACCAGCGCCCGAGGGGTTGCGGCGAAACTCAATCGGGATAGTCGGGTCTGGAGCCTGTCGATTGGCGTCTTACCCGGCGAAATACAGTAAACCGACTACGCAGGTAGACGGCCTCTCAGAGGGACTTTCGGACGGGGGTTCGATTCCCCCCGCCTCCATTTTTAATGCGTGACAATGAATTACGTACATGTGCCCCCCTCTGCGTGTCACTTGATAACATGATATAACACAGGACGGCTCGCGTCAGGCTGTCTTGGCACTGGATCGTCGGTGATCATCAACGGCCCGCAAGACCTTGTGGACGAGTCGGAACGGCAAAGCACCGGCTGTTGCCTGATCGACGGTGCCGGAGAACAGCAGATCCAGATTCGGACAATAGAACAGCCACGAGCCGGTCGAACCAGTATGGCCGATGACAGCCGGTGCAGAGTAGATGGGCCTAAGGACCTTGGGCAGGCGGCCTATCCCTTTGAGAATCGGGTCGTGGAAGCGCATCAGTCCCGAGCCGTATTCGATTGGCCATGATGGTAAGCGCAGGGCCGCACGGTCGAGCGGAAGACCGAATCGGTTCCAACGCTGCTGCATCGCAGCGAGCGTCGTGGCATTGTCGAAGAGCTCTCCGCGAATCAGCGCGAGCATGAATCTCATTGTATCTTCTGCCGTGCTGTAGATAGCCCATGTCGACTGCAACAGTTGTGGGATCTCAAGCGCCTTGGTTCCAAACCAGAGCATTGCGGGCTCGGGCGTAGGATCTGGCGGTTTGGAGTCGCCTAGGAGCCACGTGCGTCGGAGTCCTAAAGGCTGGAATAACAACTTCTCATGGACCTTATGCAGAGGCTGATCCGTGACAGCTTCGATTATGGCAATGAGCAAGATGTAGTTGGTGTCGCTGTAGCGGATCTTCGGCCGCCTCGTCTCGACAGGCTGAGGCGGGAAGTGCGGGGAAAGCTGATCGCGTACGATTCGCATCATATCATCGAGGCTCAACCACATGTCGCCGTCGCGGGCTAAACGATCGGCCACGCTTCTGCCCTGTTTGGGGCGATCCTCCAACCAATCCGCGAGACCTGACGTGTGGCTGAGGAGGTGACGGACGGTGATTGTGCCAGTGTAGTCGACTCCGCCCAATCGGTGTATTCCGCCAATCAGAGACTCAGAGACGTAAGTCGAGATCGGTTCATCCAAGTCGAGGAGTTTATTCTCTTGGAGTTTCAGGATGACCGTTGCCGTGAATAGCTTGTCAACGCTGGCAATGAAATAGGGTGTATCTGCTTTCACCGGTGTGCCGTCTGGCTGCGCCTCACCCGCGGCACCGTTCCAGCGAAACGACCCGTCACCCCGCGCAACAGCCATTATCGCGTGCGGTACACGCTTCCGCGAAACGAGATCGCGCAGTACCGCCTCCAGACGTTGGTCTACCACTTTTGAATCGGAGATTGTCCCCACGACGTCCCTCAGTGTCACGAGTCTGATTCCACTATTATCTATCTACACGTTGGCCTTCTAACCGAAAGCTATTCTCAGCGTGATCATTTGGCTATCCGCATGGATCGTGATTTGACCCTCAAGGATGCCCAAACGAAGGATGCAAAAACTGCCACAATTCTGCCACAATACGCTGTAAGTTCTTGTCTGACAACACGCGTCCGGGGTTCGATTCCCCCGTCTCCATTCCAACTGCGAGGAATTGTGCGACTTACCCCGGACTCGGTGACCCAGGGAAAAGCCCATAAACCATCGGGCCTAACGGGCATTCGCGGGAGACATCATACAAGACACTGAGAGCGACGCCATCTCAGACGCCCAGTCTGTCCCACAGGGTAAGACATGCCTACAGCGGCTAACGGCTGGCCGGCATCTAATCAGGTTCGAGTACTCCGACGAGCCAGCGCATCACGTTCAACGCGAATTGCCCGTTTTGGCGGGCACTGGGATTGTTCATCCCCATTCGTATCCGTTTGGGGCCGGCGATTTGGGCCGAGAACATCGCGGCTTCCCCGAAGAGGGCGACGCGCCCTTGTCCGTGTCGAAGCACCGCTCCCTGCAGGAGCCCGACGGCTGCAATGTGTGGTGTTTCCGCGGTGATCTCTCGATCGGTGATGGGGAAAAAGAGCGTCAGGGTCGAGTCGATCGTCATGAGCGCTCGCACGGGCCGGAGCGCGCGAAAGGCCTGGCCGGTAAAGCTCACGACGGAATCGATACGCTCCTCCGGCCGACGCCCGGTCGTGATGATATCGGTGCCCAGGGTGTTATCTCCGCGACGGAAGACGTACTGCCCCGAGTAATCCGTGGGCCGGACGGCGTATCCGTCCTGAAAGACGATCCCGAATGCGGCGGCGAGGTTCTCGGCCGCACGCGCAAACGGCGTATGATCGGCAATCAACAGCAGCGAGCCGCCGTCATTGACCCATTGCTCAACCGCAGCGACTTCCATCGCGGTGAACGCCGGCTGCGTTGGCTCAACCCAATCCACGGTATCCGGCAGTGCGTTGGCTATGACGAGAACACGCGCCCGCTCTAGCACTGCCGCCGTCAGAGTGTCGCGATTTGGCGCGACGACAAAACCGTCTTTTCGGAGCAGTCGAGCGAAAGTAGAGTAGCGACCGTCCATGGTGTGGAAGTTGTAGTGGGCCTCATCAAGAAGGACGAGGGGCCCTGCTCCCTCAGGGAAAGCGGCCTCAGCGACCTACGGTGAGAAGGCGGTGTCGGCCACTTGCTGGGCGCCGACATCGCCGAAACCGCCTGCGATGAGCATTACGACGACAAGACTCCAGGAACGCACAATAACCTCCGAACGCTGCGGTCTGGCCACGATCCCAACGCACTCCGAGTCATTTCCCGCCAAGCTGCGTGATCATCTTTTTCGCGGTTTCGTTCGCCGGATTCACAGCGAGCGAATTGCGGCAGCATTGAATTGCCGCCGCCGTATCACCCCGAAGCAGGTGTGTCTCGGCAAGAGCGTCATACCCTTCCCAAGACTCAGGGAACTCTGACACCGCTGTCTGGAGAAGCAGGATAGCGTTATCCAGATCACCCATCTCTTCTGCCACATACCGGCCGGCCCAGATCAGCCAATCCTGACCCGGCACGATAAAATGGGCTGTGTCGTCCTTGAACCTGTGATATTCGTCAATGGCCGCAGGAATCCCGGCATGCATGGCCACATCTTCACTGATATACTGGGACAGGCTGTGCTTGATGATGATATGATCATACGGCTTGTTGTTGAGCAATTGATGGATCTTCAGAACCATCTCATTGCCTTCACAGAGAAAGCTGCAGTTGCTGCAGATAATGATGACCTGGTCTTTCCCGGTGTAACGAAAGTGATTCGACTTGAACAGCTTCCATGTTCCGTCATGCCAGTAGCAGGTGTCCGCCTCTTTGGTTTCCGGGTCCTGCACGACTGCGATCTCTCCCACAAAACCACTTCCGCAGGATGTGAAGAATTTGTCGACGAGTTCTTGGGGAATGAGCGGGATCGGAGGGGCCGTCTTAACGGTTCTCATTTGCAGGTACATATCCATGTACTGCCGTGACAGTAGCTGAGTTGTCGAAAGTGCTTCGCTGAACTTGAACATGTCCAGGATCGTCGAATACAGGTTTCCGTATCCGAAACCACAGACGCTGGGATCATAGCCATTCGTGTCGTCGTTCCATGTAATGTAGCCGTCCGGTAGTCTCTGATACGAACGTGCCCTGTTTTCAAGAACCAATCCATCCCTGTCACAACCGGTATCCAACATCCCAAGGGGCTGCAGAATCTGTTCCTTGAGCACAACCTCATAGGGTTTCCCCGTTACTCTCTCGATAATGAGGCCGAGGATGAAGTATCCGGCATTTGAGTATCCGTATCCCTCGCCGGGCTCAAAGCGCAGGCCCTCCTCTTTCAACTGCTTGATGAATTCCTGAAGATACTCGTCCTTCGTGGTGGCGTAGTAGTACTTCTCAATGCCCTCGGGGAACGGCAAACCGGACCTGTGACTGAGAAGCATCGCGATCGTTATTCTGTCCCCGACATCCCGAGGGAAAGCGGGCAGGAAGTCTGATATTGTATTGTCGAGTCGTAATGTTCCTCTTTCCACCAGTTGCATCACCAGGATGGCGGTGAACTGTTTTGTAATTGATCCGATCATGAACTTGGTTTTAGGTGTATTGGGAATATTGTTCTCTACATCGGCGAGTCCATAGCCTTTGGCCAAGATAATGCCACCGTTTTCGGCAACTAGAATAGCGCCCATGAAATTGTGATTGACGACATAGTCGTTCAGGAGGCTATCAACCTCAGATTGCAGATTCCGAGATTCAACCTGAGAAGCGAAACACAGAACGAAGATGAGACAAAGTACTTTTGGCCACATACCACTGCGCCTTTCACTGCGATTGCCCGAAGGATCGCATAGTGTTTTGTCTTCTTCTTGCGCTGGCTCCTCGCATCAGTCGTCAGCCCAGGGACAGTTGCGTTTTCAATGGGGCGTCCCACTGGATCTTGGGGGGATTCACAATTCCAGTTAGGGTTACCCAGCCTCCCCGTAGAAGACGTAGGCATCCACGGGAAGTTTCACGAGGGCTGGAGGGCTACTCTCGTCGCGCCCGTAGACCGCTACGAAAAAAAACGGTCACAATTCGGCCACAATTGGGCGTAAGTCATTGTCCCGCAATGCGAGTATGGGGTTCGCCCCCGCCTCCATTGAGATCGTTCAGCACGATACAAATAGACTACGGACCGCACGGGAGTACCCTACCTCCCCCGGCCCTTGCAGACCCATATCCCGCAACAACACCGAATATCGCGACACCGGTTTGGTCACGATTGGGTCACGGCGAGTTGCAGCAGATTTATCGAAACACGCACGAGGATCCGCGTGTATAAGCGTGGCGGATCGAATGAGGTTACAGTTATCTGATAAACACACTCACAAGTACACCGTAGGAGGAGTCTGTCATGAGGTGGGAGAAGCGGTTGGCGTTGACCACTATAGTCATCGTTATCATGTGTGGTGGCTATTCCTATGGGTCCGATGTGTCCGCAGCACGGGAGTGGGCCTTTGAGATGGAGAAAGTCTGGGAGATTCAGCAGATAGGGGAAGATACATTGTTGCGCCCTGCGGAGCCGCGTGTTGCTGACGACGGAACCCTGTACGTCCATGATTTCGAACGGCATTTGAGTTACATTGTTGACGGCGATGGCAGGCTGGTCGGCACGTTTGCTCCCCGGGGCAGCGGTGAGGGCGAGGTGCCGATGTATATTAACTGCTTCCCGGCCGGTGATTACGTCGCCATCTGCGCCATGGACAAACTCCATTTCTTCACCAGACAGGGGGAGTTTGTCAAGGCCGTGCCGAACAATCTGTTTATCCGTTTTCCGCTGGCGTTCAAGAATGAGAATGAGTTCTGGGTGGCTCCCGGTGCGCTGGGAGATTCCCCGGAAAGCCTGGCGGTGGTGACTCATGTCAATCTGGTATCCGGCGAAGAGACAAACATCCACAGTTTCACACTTTCCGATGAAGAGAACAAGCCAACCGGAGGTGGTGTGGTTGTCGGCCTAACACCGCAGGCGAAGATGGGTTTTGACCGGCAGTCCAACCGGATCTATTTCGGCAAGAACACCGACACTCTGATTTACTGGCTCGCTGGTGACGGAGGCAACGTCGAGTCTTTTTCGTTCACCGGGGCCCGGAAACCGGTCAGTGAGGCGGACAAGAGGAATCACTTCGCCAAGTTCGACATCCCGGAGGAACACCTGGCCCCAATGATCGCGGCGCTTCCTGACCGGATGGCCTACTACAATAGAATCCAGGTTGTCGATGGTCTGGTGTATTTGTTCAGTGCCGAAAGTCTTGATCACGCTCAGACAGGGCAGGTCGTCAATGTCTATTCCCCGGAGGGTCGGCATCTGTACTATGGCCGAATTCGGGTGGAGGAAGGGTGGCATATTTCCGGCCCTGACAACCTGCAATTGACCGATGGGTTCATCTACGCGGTGCAGGAGAACGCCGCGGGGGACAAGAGAGTCGTCAAGTACTCGATAGCACTCCCGCGATCGTGAATTATCGGGCCCACACAATCGGCACTGGCGGAAAGGTTGAGATTTCTTCGCCTGAAGATACCCAGCTCGGTCGCAGTGTGGCGCGCGAGAAGAACCAAGAAGAGACGGTCACGATTCGCTCGCAATAGGGCGTAACTCCTTATGCCACAACGCGAGTATGGGGATCACCCCCTGCCTCCGCTTACCATAAGCCATTATAATTCAAAGAGTTGTGCCTTTGTGAGGGATGGAGCGATTCACTCACACCTCCATTCCCCATCGAGATATCTGTATATTTACCAATAAGTTACGACAGCCGTAATCACGATTTGGTCATCCTGGCACTTTGCGCCAAACCTCGGTCGAGAACCAGATTAATGTAAATGTATCTTGCCATGTTGTACATTATACTTGACACGTTGTCGACAATAGTTTACGATACCCCCATGGGGAGCGATTCGAAAGGACTCGAAGAATCAGATGAAGACGAGTTTGAGAAGGTATCGGTTTGAACGGGGTGAACTCAGTCAGCAACAACTGGCTGACATGGTCATGGTCTCACGCCAGACGATCGTAGCGATCGAACGCGGGAATTACAGCCCGTCCGTGAAGCTCGCGTTGCTCCTGGCCAAAAAACTTGAGACCACAGTCGAGGAGCTATTTCAACTTGAGGAAGAAGACTATGCTTAAGAAGGATCCCGTCTTCTGGTGGGCGACCGGCATCTCAGTGTTGGCTCTCGGATTGTTCGCGGTCACACAGAGTCAATTCTGGTTGGCCTTGATGATTGGATCGTACTTGCTGCGCCCGACTCTTGCCTCCCTGGGGGTTGCGAAGCGGTATGTTGATGAACGCCAGTTAAGCATTCACTATCGGTCGGGCAATATCGGGTTTGCCGTCACGATCGTCATGTGTGTCATCTTCGCGGTCAAGCTCGGCGCCGAGAGTAATCATGACTTCGAGTTGTTCGTCACAGCGATCGTAATCGGGCTCGTGGCAAAAGCCCTTGTTAATGTAATCCTGGCCAGAGATCTTCGTGACGCCGCGTCGAAGATCCTGATCGGGGCTGGTCTGCTTATCGCAATCTTTGCATCCGCCGATTCCTTTGATTCAGGGAAGCTCGCCGAAATCTTCGTGAACGCAGTTCCAGGACTCGCGATTGCCGGAGTCGGACTCTTCTCAAAAGCACATCCTCGTCCGGCTGGCATAGTGGTCCTTGCCTCAACCGCAATCCTCCTGTGGGTGATGTTCAGCCGAGGATTCACTTGGGGGCAGATCGTAGCGGCCGTGATTGTCGGTATGCCTTTGATACTCGCGGCTCTGTGCCTTCTTTCAGGGGATAAGATCGAGAGCGATGCAGAACCAACAAATGCGGCGTGACTTCTGACCGAATCGGCCAACGCAGGTACCCGTGGGCGGATCGTCAGGCGAAGTCAGCCAGCAGTTGGAGTCGATTCTAACGGAGGAGGGATTGTCATGAAGTCTGGAAGTGGTTTGCTTGGGATACTCTTACTCGTGGTATCGATTGTTGCCGCGATGTGTGCAGCCGGAGGCGCAACTGAGCCGCAGTTCGACGCTTCGACCCCCATGGCAGAACTGAAAGCTCTCGCGACCAAAGGCGATACCGACGCGATGCTTGAGTACGGGACACGTTTGGTGGAAGGTCAGGGCGTTGACACCAGTACGACAGAAGGTCTCGACTGGCTGCAGAAGGCGGCGGATGCCGGCAATGCGCAGGCGTGGTATGCGATAGGTTTTGTCTACTCCAACGGGGTAGGGGTAGAACTGGACATGGCAAAGTCAGTCCAGTACTACCGGAAGGGAGCCGAGGCGGGCGATGTGGACTGTCAGATGGGTATGGGGATGATCTACCAAGCAGGGGAGAAGATCCCAACTGGTGTGAAAGCCGATCCCGCTGAAGCTGTGAAGTGGTACCAGATGGCAGCCGACCAGGATTACACCCACGCCATGCAGCATCTGGCCATGCTCTATACAAGGGGAGAGGGCGTTGAACGTGACTATGCCAAAGCTCTCGAATGGTTCCGCAAAGGGGCTGAATTGGGCAACGCCGACTGCATGTGGGGATTGGGTCGATGTTATCTCGACGGCAAAGGAGTGCAGCAGGACTCTGTCATGGCTTACGCACTGTGCTCTGCATCCCTGGACGGAGTCGAGAATCCAGAGCAGAAGCAGGCGATGACAGCGAGGCGTGACAAACTGGGCGAAGCGTTAACTGCAGGGCAGCTCAAGAACGCCGAGCCGATCATCCAGGAATGGAAGGCGAAAGAGAAGAAATAGCTGCCTATCACACGGGGGGATCGCAGTCGTCGAGCCGGCCGCTCTGATCGGCGGTCGGCGACGGCGACCAGAAGACGTAGTTGTTGAAATCGAACGAAAAGACTGCCGCAACCCTTCCACGATATGCCGTAACCCCTTGTCCGACAATGCACCTCGGGGGTTCGATTCCCCCTGCCGCCACCAAGACCAATACGACAACTGAAGCCCGGCATCGAGTGTGCCCCCCAGAAACCGGTCCAATGGTCATGTTAGCTTTGCGGGCTGGTGAAAGGGGAGTCGGATGAATCGGAAGCCGCTTGCAGTGGGCGAATCTTCCGTTCTGGGTGCTGATCTAACAGTGTGCACGTTAAGGGGTAGCGCGGCGCGACCCGCGTAGGTGTTCCAGGCTTCGTGTTCGGATCTCTCTTCTGTCTCGTCACGTTGACCTCTGTCAAAGACTTGCAGGCGCCCGTCCAATCCAACGTTGAAAGATTGCCCTACCCCGGCACAGCTTCCTACGTTTCTCCGGCCTATCACGGGGGAGGGCGATGAGTTTCAAACTAGGATTGATCGTGGCGGGATTCTCGGTGATCGCGGTGGGTAGCATCACCGGACCGGAGATTAACGCCCAAGTCGGAAGCGAACGACTCCAGCTTTCATTCACCCACCGCGTGCGTATCGAAACCACCGACCGCGCGGTCTGCTTGGATGCCGACGGAGGCTGCGGCACAAGCTACCTCCGGAATCGCATGAGCATCAAGGCACGCTCCTTTCCCACCAGACACCTGGAACTGACCGCGCAATTGACCAACGAGTTTCGTTACTACCTTGTCCCGGAAAGCGTCGACTTTTCGTTTCACGAGGTCTTTGTCGATCTCGTGTACGTTCGGTGGGACAGCGTGGCGAATCTACCGTTGGCGTTAAGCGTCGGACGCCAGAACCTCACGTTCGGCGAAGGGTTTGTCGTCATGGACGGTACACCGCTTGATGGATCACGCTCCATCTACTTCAATGCCGCCGGAGCCGATTGGACGATTGCGCCGGGACATTCACTCTCGCTGGTCTACGTGAATCAGCCAGTCAAAGACAAGTATCTCCCGCTCATCCATGATCAGGATGCCACGTTGATGGAGCAGCCGGAAGAGGCGGCGATCGCGTACTACTCGGGCTCATGGAAGACAAGCACTCTCCAGGCCTACTTCATTCATAAGGATGTGGAGAGCACGGCAGATTATCCCGTAGGCCGGCAGATCAGCTGCCCCGGAGTACGGTTCCAGGTGCCGATCGCGTCACGCATCACGCTTGTCGGTGAGGGCGCTTACCAGTTCGGTACAACCGGGGACGCCGATCAGCGAGCCTACGGCGCTTACGGATACATCGGGTACGCAACCGGCTGGTCGATGCGTCTGCCCAAAACGATCACGGTTGGCGGGATCCACTTAACGGGTGACGACATCACGACCAAGGACGATGAAGGATGGGAACCCCTTTTCGGACGCTGGCCGAAATGGAGCGATTCGTACATCTACACACAGATCCGCGAACGTGCGGTAGCTTACTGGACGAATCTCACATCGGTCTTTCTCGGGACCACCATCCCGGTCGCGACCGATCTTCTGTTGTCACTGGATTATCACCACCTGACCGCGCCGCAACGCCCCGATCCCCAACAAGATTTCCCCGGAGGATCGGGGACACATCGTGGGCATTTGTTCATTGGCAAGCTCTCCTACCGAGTGGACTCACATCTGAGCGGTCATTTCATATTCGAGAGATTCGCCCCGGGCGATTTCTACTTCGCGGACGCTGACGGCTACGGCTGGGTACGGATGGAAATGATGCTTCGCTTCTGAGCGGGAGGTCGAATGCTGTTGAAGACCCTCATCGTCTGCGCATTCGCGTTGATGATCATCACGGTCGGCATTCTGGGTCTGCGCAAGACCCGGAGTTTCGCTGATTACTTCCTCGGCGGCGGCACGATCGGTCCCTACATGACTGCATTCACGTACGGGGCGGCATACTTCTCCGCCGTGTTGTTCATCGGTTTTGCGGGAAAGGTCGGCTGGGACTTCGGACTCTCCGGGTTGTGGATTGCCTTGGGAAACACGGTGGTAGGAGTGCTGGGTGTCTGGTGGCTCATGGGCAACCGGATCAAACAGATGTCACTGGACTACAAGGTCCAAACCATGCCGGAGTACTTTGAGAAACGCTATGTCAGCCGCGGTTTCAGACTCTACAGTTCGGCGGCTATCTTTGTATTCTTGGTTCCCTACTCCGCCGCGGTCTTCATCGGTTTATCGTACCTGTTCAAAGTCAATTTCGGCATCGAGTACTCGCTCGCCCTGTTTTTCATGGGGGGATTCACCGCCTTGTACATCGTCATGGGCGGCTATAAGTCGATGACGATGATCGATGTCCTCTTCGGCATAATCATGGCGACAGGCGCGTTTGTCCTGTTGGTTAGCACCATCGCCACGGCGGGTGGTTTGAACGCGTTGATGGCAGCGCTGCGAACCATCGACCCCAGACTGACACAATCGGTCGGTCCACCTGGATTGTGGCCTTTGTTGTCACTGGTGTTCCTCACCAGCGTTGCCCCATACGCCATGCCCCAGCTGGTGCAAAAATTCTATGCGATCAAGGATCGCCGGGCAATCCGGATCGGCATGGTGGCCTCGACACTCTTCTCTCTACTGATCTCCATATGCGCCTACTTCACGGGCGCATCCATACGGGTCTTTCTAACGACCGAAAACACGCCAGCCGCTTTTCACGAGGGCAAGCCTATCTTCGACGCGCTAATGCCGGAACTACTGACCCAAGTTGTCCCCACCTCGTTGGCCACCCTGATGCTGCTTCTGATTCTGTCGGCATCGATGTCGACTCTGGCGGCACTGGTGTTGATTTCAAGTTCGTCGGTGGTGAAAGACCTCTACGCGGGCTTTGTCAACACCAGAGTTTCGGACAGTAGACTGACCCTGTTGATGCGGCTGTGCAGCGCCTTCTTTGTCTGCGTGTCGGTCGTTCTCGCGTATATCCGACCCGCCACTATAGTATCGATTCTGTCGATTTCATGGGGTGCGATGGGTGCGGCTTTCCTCGGACCGTTTGTGTGGGGCATTCTGTGCAAGTGGATCACCAAAGCAGGAGCGATCACATCGTCTGTGACCGGATTGGGGGCATGTTTGGTGCTCTACGCCACCGGAACACCAGCGCCGCAGGCGGGAACGATCGGGATGCTGATCTCGCTGATCGTGAGTCCGCTGGTGAGTGCGCTTACAAGAGGGACTCCCGGCACGATCACGTCCGCACAGAGCTCTTCATGAGCGTCAGGCGGGATGGCGGGGCAACTCCGACGCACCCGCCAGAACTCGCTCAAGCGCTCAGGTGTGATTGCCAAGGGTGACAATCGCCCACCCCCAGAGAACTGGTCCAGTTGTTATGTCAGTGTTAGACGGGCCAGGGACAGGGAAGTCGGATGAGTCGGAAGCGGAACCGCCGAGGTCACCTCCGCCTACTGAGGAACCGGGCGAAGTCACTTCGGCGTGCAAAAAGGGGTCACCATTTGGCCACAGCACGACTAAACCCTATGCCCCGCGTCGCAAAACGGGGGGTTCGATTCCCCCCGCCGCCACCAGATTCTTCGAATGCGATGAGAACGCCCTACGCCTCGTGCGGGGAGAAAGCCCGGCGTTACGTCAGAATCACGAACAACTTGCCGCACCGCCTGGGCTAGGCGTCTTCCAAATACTCCTTCAGACGTTTTCCGATGGAGTATTCCCAGCCCGCAATGCAGCTTTCTGTCTTGAATTCCGGAATGTCATCGGGAAAGCTCTCCCGCACATGAGTTGTCAGCCTTAGTTTTGTTGAGTCATCTTGCTCGAGAAGTTCCCATACGACGAACGAATCGCCCGGATAACCTATGTAATCGGCCACACGCGACCTCCGTTTGGCGGTCCGGCCTCGGGGTTGATCACGTTTAGTCTTGAGGACAAAGGTGAGAACGAGACAGTATTCAAAGAGTCCGATGCAACCCACGGCCATGTGACCACGGAACTGAAGGCAAGCGCCGAGAGCGAATGGAGAGTGTTGTTCACGGAGTTGAAGACGTACGTCGAGAAACAATGATCAATTGACCCCTTCCGGAGAGGCAAACGTGAGGTACTGCGTCACACGGACTTCTCCGGATAGGATCCGCTGCTTGAGCGCGGACCCAGAATTGTGAAAACCACATAGCTCCCGGTCGGGCACTCTCAACGTGGCACGGTACGCGCTCACTCAAATCGCCGGGTCTCTGGAACGCAATCACCGTATCTTCCCGGACGCGGGTTGGCTGGCCGGTCCGGCTATAGCCAAGCCAGCCGCCGTCGGCAGAGATCGCCACACGAGGCGTTGACACTGCACACGGTCACGCGCCGTCGAGTTTTCCAATGCCGAAGCGATACCTCAACGTTGTCTCAACCGCCGGAATCTTGGTGGTCGCCCTGTGCATGCTGTACGGGTATCAGAACATCCAGTCGGACGACTGTTACATCTTCTACTCCTACGCCAAGAACATCGCCGAGGGGCATGGTTATGTCTTCAACGCGGGCGAGCGGGTCAACGCGACCACGTCCCCACTGTACACGCTGCTGCTCGCCCTGTCCTATCGCGTCTTCCGCTTCCTCCCGGGCCTGACGATACCACTGCTCGGGCATATCATCGGCGCCGTCAGTCTGTTCTTCGCAGGTGTCTTCCTCATGCGGTCGTTTCGTACGAAGACTGACTCATTGTTCCCTTGGGCCTTGCCCCTCATTTTTCTCGCCAATCCCGCCCTCCTCGGCGCGATCGGCATGGAGTTGTTCCTGGCCATGGCACTGGCGACCGGATGCCTCGCCTTCTACAATGGGAACCGGCGACGGACCGCGGCGCTCTTCTGCGCTCTCGCGGTGCTGGGGCGAATCGACATGCTTCTGTTCGCGGGGGTTCTGGTCGCCTACGATCTCATACGCTACCGCCGTCTGCCGACGATCGGAATGGCAGCCGCATTTGTACTGCCGATTGCGGCCTGGCTGATCTTCAGCTGGGTGTACTTCGGCAATCTGCTCCCCTCCACGGTGGCGGCCAAACTCGCCCAGACGGAGGCTGGACTGTGGGGTGAGGGACCGGTCTTTCTCAAGGGTTTGTTCTCCGGCGCACTCTTATGCGATCGTGTCAGCAGCAACCGCGAGATCGTGCCGATCGTGCTTCTACTTCTCATCGCGGGTGCGATTGCCGCGGCCGCGGGCTTCCTCCTGGCGCTGACGCGGCTCCGGACGTGGCCGGTCCTCCGGCATCCCATCCTTCAACTGATCCTGTTGTGGAACGTCGCATACATCATCGTCTACGGAATCGTCATCGATGCCCCGGCATATTCGTGGTATTACACCCCGCTGGCGCTGGGTATGTCTCTGTTGATGACGGTGCCGTTTGCGGGCCCGCGTGACGGACTGCCAGCGCGGCCGGCGACACGATCCCCACTTGTCCCGGTCGGCATATTGTTCGCCCTCGTCGTCGTGGCCGTAATCCTCCCACTGGCGAATGCGCGGATGCCGGTGACACCGAGACACGAAACCCACCGGCAAGCCGCGGAATGGCTGAACGCCAACGTGGCCGACGGCACCAGCGTCGGTGCCAACGACATCGGTGTATTCAGATTCTATTACGAAAAAGGACCGATCATCGACGGTGGCGGTCTGGTGACACCCGACGTGATCGACCACCTGAGACGATGCGATTACAGTTGGTATATTCGCCAATACCAGCCGGCTTATCTCATGTTCATACACCCGCCCCGTTCCCTGGTGGAGACCATGGCGCGAGAGGACTGGTTTCAGTCGGAGTACGCGATGGAGACGACGATCGGGAGGCACAACAATGCCGTGAGTATCTGGAAGAGACGTGATCCCTGAAGATGTCATGATCAGATGTGAGGTAGAGATGAGCGGAATCGTCTTCATGAAATCGAAGCAGCTTGCGACACTGCACGAGTTCTACGTGAGCAGGATCGGCTGCCAACTCTGGCTGGACCAGGGAGACTGTCTGATCTTCCGGCACGGGAACTTCCTGTTTGGCTTCTGTGAGCGGGATTCGGTCGATGCCGCGGTTATGTTGACCTTTGTCTATGAGAACCGCGAAGAAGTCGACCGCATGTTCGCATCGCTCGAACCGATATCCACCACGACACCGAGCGTGAATCCCAAGTACAAGATCTACCAATTCTTCGCGACCGACCCGGAGGGCCGCACGCTCGAGTTTCAGCACTTCGCCAATCCGGTCGCCCGCCACCGTTCGGGAGAGAACCTGCTGCTCTCGAGGAGGAGTATCCGGGAGTTTTCCGAGGAGCAGATCCCGGAGCGTGTGCTGAGAGAAGTCCTGGATGTATCCCGGTTCGCACCCACTGCCAACAACAGTCAGCCGTACTATTTTAAGATCCTGCGGGACACTGCGACGCTCGAATGGCTGTCTACGGTTCGCGGCTCGAGTACCGGTCCTCTGGCCAAAGCACCGCTGGCGGTTGCGATCTGCGCTGATCCGGCAGTCTCCGGACGGTTCGCGCAGGACGCCTGCATCGCCGCCTATCACTTCATGCTGGCCGCTTGGTTTTGCGGACTGGGAACGTGTTGGATCGGCGGGATGGACCGCGATGACGTCAAGCCGAGGATCGGGATACCTCTCGATCATCATGTAGCGACAGTCACACCTTTGGGGTTTCCGGCGGAGCGACAGGTTCCCGCACCCGAGAGGAAGTGTCTGGATGATTTCGTGCGGGATTGAGGCGGACGCCACCGCCCAGCCCGGGTCTCGACTGACAATTATGCAGAGCCTATACTGTGCCAGCGCAACGGACCTGGCACCGATCGTCGCATCAGTGGAGAAGAACAGCCATGTCGTTCAGGAATGTCTATGATGATATGAAGCGCGCCGAGGCGTACGCCAAACTGGAGTTTCCCGGCACGTACTATCTGGCCTACCGGGATCTGCCCGCAATCATCGCAGAGCACGTCAAAGGACAGACCGCACTCGATTTCGGCTGCGGGACCGGCCGTTCGACGCGATTCCTGAAGAGCCTCGGCTTCGACGTTGTCGGCGTCGACATTGCGGAGGACATGCTGGCCCAGGCGCGTGCGCGCGATCCCGAGGGGCACTACCGTTTGATTGGCGATGACGGCCTCGGCGAGTTGCAGGGTACACGGTACGACCTGGCGCTGTCCGTCTTCACTTTCGACAACATCCCCACGTTGGATCAGAAGATCAGTCTGTTCCGCGGATTGGGAGACCTGCTGAGCCCCGAGGGGAAGATCGTCAGCGTGGTCTCGGCACCCGAGATCTATACGCACGAATGGGCCTCATTCACCACGAAGGCGTTCCCGGAAAACCGGAGCGCCAAGAGCGGCGACACCGTCCGCATCGTCATGACGGATGTGGAGGATCAGCGGCCGGTCGAGGACGTCGTGTGGTCGGATGAGTCGTACCGGGAAACCTACGCGCAGGCAGGGCTCGAACTGATGCAGGTATTCAAGCCCCTCGCGCAGGAGAGC
>DATKYL010000028.1:0-5266 GCA_035528515.1 Acidobacteriota bacterium
CACTTCCTACGGCCTCAACATGGTGTTGTGGGGACTCGGGCTGAGGCGCGGGGAGCGGATCCTGATCCCAGAGGTCGAGTTTCCCGCGGTCGTCTATGCCGTGCGCCATCTGGCGGACGTCTGCGGTTTGCGAATGGAGTCGCTGCCCTGTCCCGACGGCTGGCTCGACGAGGGGACGTTGAAGCGGGCGCTACGCCGCAAAGCGGCGGTTCTGGCCATCTCCTGGGTACAGTACTTCAACGGCTACCGCTACGATCTGAAGGCGTTGGCGGATATCTGTCACGCGCACGGGTGCTTCCTTCTGGTGGATGCCATCCAGGGCGCGGGTGCGGTCCCGATGCGAATGCGCACCTGGGGGGTCGACGCGGTCGCCTCCGGCACGCAGAAGTGGCTTCTGGGTGAGGCCGGTGCGGGGTTTTTCGCGGTGGCCGAGAGCCCGATTCGGACGGTGAGGCCACCATTCACCGGGTGGCTCAGCCGTGACTGGCGTTATCGCTTCACTGATCTGCAACGGTGGGACCGCCCCGAATACACCGACGGTCGCCGCTGGGAGATCGGAAGCTATCCGCAGCACGCGGTGCGTCTGGCCCATGCCGGACTCTCGCTGCTTAATGAATGCGGTATTGGGGAGGTTTTCCGGAGAATCCAACACTTGGCCGCCCGCCTGACGGATGGGTTGGACGGATGCCGGCACCGCGTCGTTCACTTTCCGGCACGAGCCAACCGTTCGGGCATCATCATCATCCGCGGCCCCGAAACGGAGGCACTCTTCGCCCATCTCCGCCAGAGAGGTTTCCACCTGGCATTTCGCGAGGGGAACATCCGCGTGGCCCCTCACTTTTATAACACAGTGGACGAGATCGACGCGCTGATCGGGGAGGTTGAGATATTCGAGCGAAAAGCACCAGACCGCCGGACCACCGGAAGAAGACGGACGCGGTAGTACCGCCACGGCAGGTGGCGACGCTGGTCCGTCGCCGGCACGCCGCCGCGCGCAAGCTGCGTCGTGATCTGCATCAGTATCCGGAGCTCGGGTTTCAGGAATTCGCCACGGCGAAGCGGATCGCATCCGAACTCGAAGCGATCGGCTGCCGGGTCCGAACCGGTATCGGGAGAACCGGCGTCGTCGGCGACTTACGGGGTCGTTCCGCGGCAGGACCGGTGGTGGCGGTTCGGTCGGACATGGATGCGCTGCCGATCGAGGAGACGACGGGTCTGCCTTTCGCTTCGCGGAATCCCGGCGTCATGCACGCCTGCGGCCACGATGCGCATATGGCAATCGTCGTGGCGACCGCCGCTGTTCTATCGCAATTGCGCGAACAGTGGTCGGGCCTCGTCCGCTTTATCTTCCAGCCCTCCGAGGAAGCCCCGCCCGGCGGGGCCATCGAGATGATCGCCGCCGGCGTCCTTAAGAACCCTGCCGTCGACACGATATTCGGTCTCCATACGGATCCCTGGATTCCGGTGGGCAAGATCGGGTTGAAGGACGGGGCCATGATGGCACAGACCGACGATTTCGATCTGATCGTGACCGGGAAGGCGGGGCACGGCGCCCGGCCGCACCTGGGGTGCGACGCCGTCTACATCGCCTCGCAGGTGGTGAGCGCGCTCCAATCGATTGTCTCCCGCAACGTTGATCCTCTGCAGCCGGCCGTTCTCTCGATCGGCCGTATCGTCGGCGGCACGGCGCGCAACATCGTTGCCGCGGAAGTGCGCTTGGAAGGAACGATTCGGACTTTGGACCTGCGCGAAACCGATCGGATCCGCAAGCGGCTGTCGACCGTGGCGCAGGGAACGGCCCGTGCTCTCGGCGGCAGCGCGCGCATCGAGTACCAAGCGGGATATCCGGTCCTGCTCAATGATGCGGCCGTGAACGACTATTTTCGCGCCGCTGCGCGGGCAGCCTACGGGAGCCGGGCCGTCGTCGAGTTGACCGAACCGTCGATGGGCGGTGAGGACTTCGCGCACTATCTGGAATTCGCACCCGGGGCCATGATGCGTCTCGGCGTTCGCAACCCGGCGGTGGGTGCGGTCCACTCTTGGCATCATCCACAGTTTACGATCGACGAAGAGGCGCTCATTGTTGGCTGCCGTATCCTGACGGATGCGGTTCTGCGCCGACTGGCGACGAGTCCAGCATCCGCCGTGAGTACACGCGCCCCCGCGCGCCGGTCGAGTCGCAAAGGTCGGAGAGGATGACCAGACCATCGGCGATCGCGGGTGGGCGCGGGTCATCAGCGCGGCGAACCGGGAAGCTCCTCGGTCGCGTCGCGGTCTGCACGCTGCTGACCCTCTGTGTGATCCTGCAAGGGCCGCCGGGCCCGCGGGCCCAGGTGCACCCGCGGTATCATGAGGGCGATTGGTTCAGTGTTACATCAGTCCGATTCGTCAACTCGGCCGTCGCGACGCCTGAATTCATCTACTTTGGAACCGAGGGCGGCGTCGCCCGCTACGACCGTCACGACGAACGCTGGCTGCCGGCGATGACTACGGCGGAGGGACTGCCCTCCAACGAAGTCAACCGCATGGCCTACGATCCGATGACCGACGAGGTCTACGCCGAGACATTTCTCGGCGCGGCGGTGTATTTGCGGGTTCTGAAGGAGTGGCGGCCCGTTTCGGAATTCCCCGGATCGTTGGTCCAGGATTGGGACGCGGTCGATCTCATGCAGTACCAGTTGCCGTTCGGCTACGACGCTCTCGAGGCGGGCCTCCTGACCGATCCCCATCTGCGCTCCTACACGATTCGCGGCGCGCTGGAAGACTCCTGGGGGACGCTCTGGGTCGGAACGTGGGGAGAGTTCGTCTGGAGGCGTGCACCCGGTGGTTACGAGATTGAGCCTGAGCACTGGGGTCTGTACCATGACAATGTCGAAGCGATCTTCCTTGATGGTGCCGTTATCTACTTCGGCGGCATGAACTACTATAACGGCGACGGCGGACTGTCGATCTACGATACCGCGGCCGGCCGGTGGGAGTATGCTGAATCGCGCTTCACCAGTGGCTTTGCCTCCGATCGGATACGGGAATTTGCCGGTCAGCCGGGGGCGCGATACCTCTGGATGGCAACCGATGACGGTCTGGTCCGCCTCGACCGTGGCACCCAGCGCTATCGCAGCTACAATCGACGGGATGGACTCTCTGATCAACGCATAAACGCCCTGTGTCTGGATGGCGACATCCTCTGGATCGGCACCGAGACCGGTGTCGACGGGATCTATCTGCCGGGCGACTCGGTTTTCTCCGCCACGACCGAAGCGGTGAACAATGCCCGCGTCTACGCGATCGCAGTCACCGGGGACGTCGTCTGGCTCGGAACCGATCGTGGCTTGTTCCGTCTGGCCAAACCGGTGCCGGAATGGCAGAGCTTCAGCGCCGGCGCCGGGCCGACGGCGGGTAATGTCCGCGCTCTTGCCCACGATGATCGCTATCTGTATGTCGGTTCGGATCGGGGGATCGCCGTGATCGATCTGGTGGGATCGGAGGGGATCGCGATCTATGAGTCGCCGAGCTTTCTGCGCGATGATAACGTGTACGATCTCGCCGTGACCGACAGTATCGTGTGGGCCGCGACGCCGTCGGGCCTGGTGCGCTTCGTCCCCGATACGCGTGAACAGCGCATCTTCACAACCGACGACGGCCTGGTCGAGTTGCCGGTGCAGGCCATCGTGGTCGATGGGGACTATCTCTGGCTGGGGACGCCGGGGGGGGCCAGCCGCTTTCGCTGGTTTAATCCGTTGCGGATCGACTGAGTCTTGCCTCAGGAGGCGGCAGCGACTCAAACCGCACGCATCCAAGGGGATGCAGATAGTAGCTGGAACCGTGTGAGCGAAAACACGTTCTTGAGGACCGTTATGATCGATCATCATTCAATCGTAGGAGGTTTCATGAGACGACTGGTCATCGGTTTGGCCGGTGTCGGGCTGGTTGTTGCGGCATTCGGCTGCTCTCAACAGGCGGCCACGGGCGACGTGCAGGGCGCGCTCAACGTGCCGCAGGTCTATGAAGCATCGTTGGCATCGCATTACAGCGCGCTCAGTGACAGCGGTTATCAGCAGCTCGATGAGGGCAAGACCGAAGAAGCGATTGCGATGTTCAAGCGTCAGGTTGAGCTGATCCCCGCCGGCAAGTGGGGCGCCTACAACGTTGCCTGTGCCAATGGTCGGACCGGACAGACCGAGCAGGCGCTCGAATGGCTGACCAAGGCGGTCGAGAGCGGCTGGGATGATCCCGCGCAACTGGAATCCGATTCCGATCTGGCCTCGATACGGGAAGAGCCGGGTTTCGCGGCTGTGCTTGCGCGCGCCGAGGAGAACAGAGCCGCTGCCGGTGTCGCATTCGCCAACGGTCTGCCGGAGTACTCGTCGCCACCGATGCACTTCCCGACCATCGACAGTCTCAACCAGTGGGCCGACAACAGGCGGTCGGTTCTCCGCGGCAACCGTTCGGTGTGGCAGAGCAGTCAGATGACCGCTGCCATGATGGATTTCGAAGCGCAGCGACTCGCGGCCCTGCGCGAGCTGGAACGCGACAATCCGGAGTTTGACTACGGACTGGAACGCATCCGCGCGATCAGCAAGATCAATTCGATCTGGAGCCCCTGGGGCCCCTTCGCTCAAGGCGTTATCGCCGAGGCGGACCGTTATCTGACCAGCAATCCGGGCGAGGCGGGGCGCTGTGAAGCCGAGTACCGCGCCGGGATCGCCGCTTATTGCGAGACACGACCCGATTCACCGGAGGATGCGACCTGGGCGCCTGCAGTGTCGGCGGCGCGGGCGCATTTCACGAAGGTCGCGCCCGGAACCGAGTTCGAGGGTGCCGCCCAAGCCTGGCAAATGGCCTTCGTATTGGGAGAAGCGGGTGAGAATCGTGAAGGCGTATTGCCGCAGGTACGCGAGTTCGCCGAGACCTACCAGAATGACCGGTCGGCCATGAACATCGCGGCGGCCTTCTTCCAGGGTGAGTGCGTTGAGGCCCTGTGGCCGATCCCGATCAAGGCGGTCGATATTGACGGGAAGGCGGTCTCGCTCGACGACTACAAGGGGCGCGTCGTCCTGGTCGACTTCTGGGCCACTTGGTGCGGTCCCTGTCGCCGGGAGCTCCCGCTCATCGTGGAGGCCTACAAGAAGTACCACCAGAAAGGTTTCGATATCCTCTCGATATCCCTCGATTATCCCGACCGCTTGACGCAGGAAGACTATCGCGCCTGGGTCAACGAGAAGGAAATGAACTGGCGGCACGTCTACGACGAACAGAATTGGGACGG
>DATKYL010000029.1:0-3277 GCA_035528515.1 Acidobacteriota bacterium
CCCTGGCCCCAACCCCGCTTGTCGACGACAGCTACATGCGGCGCAAGATACATATCGTCGATGCCGTTGCCGGCAGCATCCAGACACGTTTCGAGACTCCCGGCAAACTGGGGGCGGTTGCCTGGAGCCCCGACGGCCGTCATCTGGCGGTGATCGCCGGCGCCAACCCCAACGATCCCCGCGAAGGGCGCCTGACGGTCGGGGCGGTCGACGGCACCGAACTGACCGACATCCTCCCCGACTTTAAGGGTCATGTCCGCTGCATGACCTGGACCGACAATGAGACGATTCGGTTCCTCGGCGATCAAGGGGTGGAGTCATTTGTCGGCGAGATCGGACGTAGCGGCGGCACGGTGCGCATGATCGTCCCCCCGGAAAGCGAAAGCGACCGTCCGGTGCCGGTGCCCGATCTCAGTACCGGGCGTCCGGTCATGAGCAGCGTCTCGTGGTCGGTGGCCAATGGTGCGACCGCTTTGGGGGGAGAGAGTCCGCTGGTTCCGCCGGAAGTCTACTACCTCCCGGCGGATGCATCCGAGCCGGTTCAGTTGACCGTCAGCAATCCCTGGCTGACCGAACGGCGGCTCGCGGTGCAAGAGGTCGTCGAGTATGAGGCCCGCGACGGGCTCAAAATTCAGGGCATTCTCATCCGCCCGCTCGATGAAGAACCGGGAAAACGGTACCCGTTGATCGTCCAGGTCCACGGCGGACCGGAGTCGCACTACCGCAACGGCTGGATGACCTGGTACAGTGCCCTGGGACAGGTCTTTGCCGCTCGCGGCTTTGCGGTTTTCTACCCGAACTACCGTACCGGTACCGGACGCGGGGTCGAGTTCTCCATGCTCGGTTTCGGCGATCCGGCGGGGAAGGAGTTCGATGATATCGTCGACGGCGTGGACCACCTCGTGAAGATCGGCCTGGTCGACCGCGATCGTGTCGGAGTGACCGGCGGCTCGTACGGTGGATATGCGTCGGCCTGGTGCGCGACCTACTACTCCGAGCATTTCGCCGCGAGCGTGATGTTATCCGGTGTCAGCGATCAGATTTCCAAGATCGGCACGACCGACATCCCGAAGGAAATGATCGAAGTCCATTTCAGGCGGCCACCCTGGGATGACTGGCAGTTCTTCCTCGAACGCAGCCCGATCTACTACGCCGATCGTTCGCGCACAGCGACTTTGATCGTGCACGGGAAGGACGATGCGCGCGTCGACGTCGGTCAGGCGCGCGAGTTGTACCGTCACCTGAAGATGCGCGGCAAAGCACCGGTGCGTCTGGTGCTCTATCCCGGTGAGAAGCACGGCAACAGCAAGGCGGCGGCGCGTCTCGACTGCAGCCTGCGCCTCCTGCGCTGGATGGAGCATTACCTGGTCGGCCCCGGCGGCGAGCCGCCGCCGTACGAACTCGAGTACGAGCGGCCCGAGAAGAAGGGCTGACCGCCGGCGGATCGGTTTTTCATGGCCGCCGCTGTAACGAATACGGGCCTGACCGGAAACGTGGGTACACTACAGTAATCCATCCGTGTGACGACCGGTATGGGCAGGCCACCTATGTTGACAGAGCAAGTACCCGAAAAGAAACGTCATTACCTCGTGGCGTTCATCGTCCTGGCCGTCCTGGCCCTGACCATGTACTGGTTGACCGCGCCGCGCACGATCACGTGGTGGGAAGGGAGTTCCTGGTCTATGGCGGCGGCGACACTGGGTGTCGCCTTCCCGCCCGGCTCGTTGCTTCTGACCTTGCTCGGATGGCTGTTCCTCAAGCTGCCATTGGGCCTGTCGACGGCATTCCAGCTTAACCTCGTTGGCGGCATGATCGCCGTGGCCATGCTGGGAGTCCTGCTGCGGGCGAGTTTCGACGGAGCGCGTGTCCTGTGGCAGGAGCGGATCGTCGACGGCGATGCTTCCCCGGGTATCCTGTTCAGTTTCGCGATCAGCAGCGCGGTCCTGACGCTGGCCCTCTCGTGGACAACCTGGCGATATGCCAACAAATTCACGCCTTACATCCTTACGGGTCTAATGACAGCGATTCTCGTGTGGGTGATGCTCCGCTGGTGGCAGAAGGCCGGGGAGGGGGATGGACTGCCTCTGCTGGCCCTCTTGCTTTTTCTGTTCGGGCTGGATTTCAGTGTGCACCGGACCAACCTGCTTCTCCTGCCGGCGTTCTTTGCGTGGGTCGCTTTGAGAAGGCCGCGGATCCTGACGCGTTGGCGCAATTGGCTCGCGGGGGCGGCATCTCTGGTGATGGGTTTGAGCGCCCACCTGTTCCTCATTCCGCTGGCAGGGAGTGCTCCGGTACTCAACGCCGGCGACCCGAGCACACTGGCGCGGTTCTATGACTACATCTCGCTGAAACAGTTCGGCGGCGGCTGGCTCGTGAACCTGTATCCCCGCAAAGGGCCGTTTTTCGCTCACCAGGTCGCCGACTATGTGAATGCATTTGTTGCGAATTTCGCCGCTGTCTCCGGACCGCTGGGACTGCTCGGTGCCCTGCCGTGCGTGTTCGGCCTTGTCGGCCTTGTCGTTCTCTATCGCGTCCGGACGCGATTGGCGCTCGGCCTGACGGCTGCATTTCTGATGACCAGTCTGGGCGCGGTGGTCTATTTCAATCTCCCCGCCGGTTTCCCGTGGCCGATGGATCGGCACTACCTGCCGTCGTTCATTGTGTTCAGCGTCTTTGTCGCGATCGGAGCCGCTGAGGCCGCGCGACTGGTCTGTCGCTCGCGGTCCCTCGTCCGAAATACCCTCGTTGTCACCGCGACGATCGCCGTGCTCGCCATGCCGGTAACGCAGGCACGGCACAATTTCCCACGTGTCAATCAATCGGGTGATCGCTTCGCCCATGATTTCGCGCAGAACGTCTTCAACACGATTGATGAAGATGCCATTCTCATTGTCCAGGGGGATAACCTCTGGCCGTTCTGGTATCTGCAGGCGGTCGAGAATGTGCGTCCGGATGTCACACTCCTCAGCCTGAGTCTCCTCAACACGACGTGGTATGTGCGGCAGGTCGCCGGCCGTTCGCCGGGGATGCCCGCCTCGTTCACCGACGCTGAGCTGGCTGAGATCGGGCCGTCGGAGTGGCGGGGCGATACGGTCATCAGTATCGCGGTCAGTGAGGCCGCAAGGGCGAACTTGTCCCGCGCCGGTATCATCGCGCCTGATACCGTGCACCTACGGGCGCCGACTCCCATCGTCGCGCGATACGTCATGGGACAGGACTGGATTCTGAGTCGCATGATCGTTGAAAACGCCTGGCGAAGGCCTTTCTATTTCACGGA
>DATKYL010000030.1:0-2447 GCA_035528515.1 Acidobacteriota bacterium
ATCTTCCTTCGTTGCGCTTCGCTCTGGAAACGGCAGTTGCCGATCTGGCCGCACGGAGAAGCGAGCTGCCGCTGGCGCGGTGGTTGTTGGAGTCGGCTACCGCGCACGTCGATGTGAACGGTCTGCTGGACTGCAGCGGCGGTGTTGACGTCGGCGAACGCGCGCGCGCATTGCGCGCTGCAGGATTCACCACGATAAAGGTCAAGGTGGGCGTGGGCGCAGTGGACGAGGATATCCGCCGCGTGACCGCCCTGCGCGAGGCGGTTCCCGACGCGCAGATCCGTATCGACGTCAACGCCGCCTGGGATGAAGCGAAGGCGCGGGAGGCGTTGACTGCAATGAGCAGTTTGAATCTCGAATTCGTCGAACAACCGCTCGCCGTCGGCAACATTCTGCCCGCATTGCGCCTCGCACGCGACGCCGGTGTCCCTCTGGCCCTCGATGAGGAAATCGAGACCCCCGCCGACGCTATCGCCTTGATCGAAGAACAGATGTGCGACGTTCTCGTACTGAAGCCGATGGTTCTGGGAGGCATCTCCGCATGTCTCGAGATCATTGCCGCCGCGCAACGCCGGGGCATCGGGATTGTCTTCACGTCATCGTGGGAGAGCGACATCGGCATCGCCGCGACGTTGCACCTGGCCGCGGCCGCCGGCCCTGTCTCCCGTGCCGCCGGGCTGTCGACGGCGGGCGCGATCGCCGACGGGATCATCGAACGACCGCTCGTCATTGAATCGGGACGATTGCTGATCCCCGAGGCTCCGGGCCTCGGCTTCTCGCTCGTAACGCGGACTAAACGCTGATGCAGGAAGAAACGATCCTCTACCCGACGATCCGTCACGCCGAACGGATTCCCGACCATCCGGCGCTGATCTCGGAAGAGGCAAGCATCACCTACGCCGATCTGGAGAAGCGTATCGCAGCCGTTGCCGGTTCGCTCATGGATATGGGATGCCGCATCGGTGACCGGGTGGCGCTGGCGGCGCCCAATTCACTCACGTGGGCCGTTTGCGCGCATGCGATCTGGCGTATCGGCGCGGTTCTCCTCCCGCTTGACCCGCAGTCACTCAGGGTAAGAGCACGCACGGTACTCGCGCAGTTCACGCCGACACTCATCCTCGCGGAGGACGATAGGTGCACAGAACTGCACGCACACCTGCCCGGACCGGCACGCATCATACCAATCGGCACCGTCGGCCGCTCACAGTCTACTGATGACCGTCAGCAACAGAGCTCAAGTCGCGCGGTCCCGACGACCGTCGATCCGACGCGCCTGCACTCGATCGTACTCACCTCCGGTACGACCCGCGAACCGCGCGGCGTGCGGCTGACGTATGCGAATCACCTGTTCAACGCCCTGGGATCGGCGCTGAATCTCGGAATCCGCACCGACGACCGTTGGCTGGTCAACCTGCCGCTCTGTCACATCGGCGGACTCGCGATCATTCTGCGGTGCGCTCTCTACGGCACGACCGCGGTCATTCAGCACGGTGCCGATCCCGAGGAAACGATTCGGGCAATCACTGAGCATCGTGTCACCCAACTCTCGCTCGTCGCAACGACCCTTCGGCGCCTCCTGCAGTCGTATGGGAAAGACCAGTTCCCGTCGTGGGTGCGTACCGTTCTGGTCGGCGGCGGCCCGGTCGGCAGCGAGCTGCTCCGGGAAGCACGGGCGCGCGGCCTGCCGGTGTTGCCGACCTACGGGATGACCGAGACGGCCTCACAGGCGGTGACCCTATCGCCTGACGTCACTGCCGACAGTCTCTCCGTCGCCGGCAAGCCCCTCCCTTTCTGCGAGCTTGAGATTCGCGGCGACGACGGTCGCGCCCTCGGACCCGGACAGGAAGGGACAATCTGGATTCACGGTCTGATCGTCGCCGAAGGCTACTGGAAAAGCCCGGATGAAATCGATCGCATCGGCCCCGACGGCTGGCTGGAGACACGCGACCTCGGGACGCTCGACGCCGACGGTTATCTGACCGTGCGCGGCCGTCGCGACAATGTCATCATCACAGGCGGGAAGAAGGTCTCCCCGGAAGAAGTCGAGGATATCCTCACCCGTCTGCCGCAGGTTCGTCGCGCGGCGGTCGTCGGTGTCGCTGATCCGGAATGGGGTCAGGCGGTCGTGGCGATTATCGAAACGGATTCCCCGGAACCGTCTGCCGAGGGTATCAGGCGGCGACTATCGTCATACCTGGAGCGTCACCAGATACCGCGGCGATTTCTTGTCGTGGCACAATTACCGACGACAGAAGCGGGAAAGATCGATCGGCGTCGTGTCAGGGAACTCGTCGATTCCGACGCAGCCCGGGCGCTCGCCTGATCGGACCTTCAGAAGCCAACGCCGGGATCGTACACAACTTCGATAAACTCATCCTGATCACAGTCCCAGACGTGCAATGTGATCGCATCCAACTGACCGTACCGGGACTCGTAGAGTTGCAGCA
>DATKYL010000031.1:0-18810 GCA_035528515.1 Acidobacteriota bacterium
GCGGCAAGCCCGGCAAGCTCGCCATCGCCGCCTGCATGCGACGCTTACTGCTCATCGCTCGAGCCGTGCTCAAACAACAACGACCCTTTGATCCCGCTTATGGGAGGACTTAAAACTTGACGGTCAAGACGGTATCTACAAGTGCATTCCCAGTCGCCGCGCCTTCCCGAACAACGATGTCCATGTGATCTGAAGTCAATCTTCCATCCGGTCCCGCCATCACCGAAAGAACCGGCCGATGGCTCCCCACCAGGCTGACCGTACAATTGCAGCGAGATAGACAAATGGGGCAGTGAGCCAGACGCAGGCGCGGTGCAGGGGACGGTCTGCGTACAGGCGGTGGAGGTAGCGCAGGTACGCGGTGTGGCCCATCCAGATCATCCGCACCTTGCGGCGTCGGATTGAGGCGCCGCCGAGGTGGCGGACCTGCACCGAGGGTGTGTAGTAGATTGTGTAGCCAGTTGCGCGGGCGCGGCGGCACAGGTCGACGTCGTTGAAGAACATCGGATAGCGCTCGTCGAACAGGCCGATTTGTTCGAGTGCCTCGCGGCGGATCATGAGACAACTGGCCATCGGCTGGTCGATGGTCTGCTCGACCTTCGGATCGAAATCGTGCATGCGCCAGCGTCCGAAGCGGGGGGAACGCGGGAAGAGAAACGCCAGGCCGGTGAGATCATACCAGAGGGTGTCCAGTCCGGGGAAGCGGCGGACGGAGCGCTGGGCGTTGCCGTCGGGGCCGATCAGTTGCGGCGCGACGGCGGCGGCATCGGGATGCTCGTCGAGGAACCGTGCCAGCGCGTCGATACTGCCGGCAGCGAGGACTGTGTCCGGATTCAGAAGCAGGATGCAGCGGCCGCCGACTGCTCGCAGGGCCTGATTGGAGGCGGCGGCGTAATAGCGGTTGTCGGAGTTGCGGATGAGCGTTACCGAGGGGAACGATTCCTGAATGACGGCGACAGTGTTGTCGGCCGAGGCATTGTCGACGACTACGATGTGGGTCGGCAGCGTTGCGGCATCGTTGATTGAGGTCAGGCAGGCGGCGATCTCGGGCGCGGAGTTGAACGTCACCACGACAACGCCCACGTCGGCGGTGTCGGTGCTCAACGCTTCTCCCCTTCGGTTCTTTCCGTACGAACCGCGTCGCACAGCGCGGCGAGGCGGCGCGACTGTTCACGGCGGTCGAACGTGTGAATCGCGTCGATCGGGCGTGCCGGTGTGCCGCGCGGGTGGCGGGCGAGTTCATCCAAAGCGGTGCAGCCGGCGGCGACGTCATCGGGTGCCACCACCCGGCAGCCGGGGATGTCGCGGACCAGCCGGGCCGCGGCACCGTCGGGCCAGGCCAGCAGCAGGAGCGGTCTCAATGTCCGCAGCGCTTCAAACAGCCGTCCCGGCACATTCGCCGCGTACGCGTCACCGGGGTTGACGGCGATCAAGAGCACGTCGGCTGCGCCAATAAGCTCCACCGAGCGCGCGTGACACATGTATCCCTTGTCGAGGTAGAGATCGCCGAGCCCCATCGCGGTCGCCATCGCATTTGGGGCCAGATCAATTGAGGCGCCGACGTGAAACAGACGCACGCGTCGCTGTGGATCGGATCGCAGCCACGTACGCACGAGCGCGAAGATCGGTTGCGGGTCGGTATTGGGTGAGAATGACCCCGGGCATACCAGCGCGAGCGGCGAGGCGGGATCGGGCGCCGGTGGCGCCTGCGGGAAATCCGCTTCGTCGTACCCGTTGTGGATGACGGTGGTCGGATGCAAGGGTCGTTCGGCATCGAGGATACCAGCGATACCGTCATTGACGGCCACCAGACGGTCGGCCCCACGCACGATGCGGCGCCGCATCCGTCGACCCCAGTGGGCGTGCATGCGTGTCGGGCCCCAATCGTCGATCGCGGGAAACCAGGGATCGCGGAAGTCGGCGATCCAGCCCGCGTTGTCCTTGAGCCGGAGTCCGGCCAGATGCACCGACGGCGGCGGCGAGCTGGTCCACACGACGTCGAATGGTCGTTCAGCTCGTCGTCGGCGCGCGTGCGCCGCCGCGCGCATCGCAAACCCGATCTTGTCATCGGGCCAGCGGAGCCATTCGCGCAGGTGGCGCAGGGGTTTAAGCAGGCCGGCACGTTGCGGGATCGCGGCCTCTCCCCGCGGGAACCAGCGCGCCGGATCGGGCGCGGCAATGCGTTCCACCGGAACCTCCGGCGGCAACTCCGACAGGAGTGTTTCGTCGGTGTGATAGTACGAACCCGGATGCGGCGCCAGCACCGTGACATCCCAGCCGAACTCAGGTAGATACTTCGCGAATTTGAGCGGCCGCTGCACGCCACCCATCCCGAGGGGCGGGAAGTAGTAGACAATCATCAGCAGAGAAGGTCGCCGGTCGTCGGGTGTCATGTCAGGTTTGTCCTCCTGCCGGTGAGTGAGCTGCGATCAGGTCGGTCATGAGCCGTTCCATCTGCGCCATATTGTCGCACCAGCGGGCGCGCGCGGCAACGATAGCCGCGTTACGCGTTCGGGCCGCTGTGCGCAGCGACGTGTCGCTGACGGCGCGGTGGATCTGTTCGGCCAGCGCCGATGCGTCGCCGACGGGAAAGACGAGACCGTTGACGCCGGGTTCAACCCATTCTCGATTGGCGGGGAGATCGGTGACAATCGGCAGACAACCCGCCGCCATCGCCTCGAGGAGTGATACGGAAGTACCGTCGGACGACGACGTCGAAACATATATCTCCGATCGAGCGAATTGTTCCCGCAGTTCTTCCGCGGGCAGCCACGGCTTGAAGGTGATGTGATCGGCGCAGCCTGTTTGGGCCGCGAGTCGCAGCAGATGGTCGTGTCGGGATCCGTAGCCGATGATCACAAAGCGCGCGCGCCCGGGTTTCTCCTTCACGATTTGCGCCGCCGCCGTAACGAGCGTTTCGACCCGGTAGAGAGGTTCCTGGCGGCGACATGAAATGACGGTGAGCGGCGACGCCGGGGTATCGCTTCTCTGTTCTGCCAGTGTCAACCATTCGTCATCGACGCCGAGGGGGACGATCGCGATGCGTTCGGGCGCTGCTCCCAGGGCGATCATGCATTCGCGGAGCAGCTCGGCGTCGGCCACCAGGCGATCGGCACGGGCGAGGACGTACTGGATCCGGCGACGGTGCCAACGGGATTTCGCGGGACCGATGAGGATATCCGATCCCCAGGCGGATACGACCAACGGATGAACGCCCGCCATCGTCGCCAGCCAGCCGTAATCCGGCAGAAAGAGCGCGCTGATCACATCGGGAGCGAATGTGCGTACGATGCGGCGTAGCCGGCGGACGCTCAGAAACAAAGCGGCGAGGCGCGGAAGCGACATCTTGACGAGTGGTTCGGCGTAGACGCCGGACGGAATCGCTCCGAGTGACAACCAGCGCACGGTCCAGCCGCGCCGGCGGAAGTGACCGACCCACCGTTGTGCGTGGACGGCGGCGGCTTCGCCGAGAATCAGAATCTTTGGGGGACGTCCGTCGATCAGCACAAGATTCAATCACGCCGTTTGCGTGTCCGGATGCAAGCGGTCCTAATCACGTCCGAGGATTCGGCGCAGTGTGCCATACCAGCGCCGACGGTAGACACTCTCAGTTCGCACGTGCGGCGTCGCACCCCAGCCGCGTTTGAACTGCTCCAGCCCCGGGTCGGTGTTGCCGCCGGGGCCGCTTCCCAAGTCAATTCTGGTCACACCTTGCTCGTTCAAGAGCGAGAGCACTTCGGCAAAGAGATAATGGCCGACGCCGCTGTAGACCGGGTCGCGGTCAACGGCGCCATCGACGTAGACGGCGCGGTTGCGGTGACGCAGGAATATCGCCGACGCCGCGGGGCGAGCGTCGCACCAAGCGGTGCGCCAGATCAGCGCATCGGTTGACGCGAACGCCTTGAGGAGCACGGAACCGCGGCGCGTATCCAGCACGAATCGCGAGGCGCGCGTTGTTCCCTGCCAGGCGGTGTTGAGCGCGTGGACATCGGCCGCCTGCGTGACCGTGGCGACGCGGGGGGAGCGGTCGCGTCCCCGTGCAATGTTGCGACGGTGCGACGACGCGAAACCGGAATACAGATCGGATCCGGGGGGGCGACTGAGGTCGGCAAGCCACGATGTTGCCTCGCGAGAATGACCGGTCCATCCGTCCGGGGGAGTCATCATCCAATCGGGACTGGCCGCCAGCTCGACCGTGCGCGGCCCGATGACGGCGGCGGCCAGTTCGGCGTACGCCTCGTGATCGAGTGCATCGCCGTCGCCCAGCGGCCCGTGCGGGGCGCCGCCGGGTTGGGCGAAACACATCTCCAGCCCGCCGCGCCGTCGACGAACCAGCGGCACGCCGGCAATCGGATCGTCGGCCGCGTCACTGTAGAGCCAGAGTTCAGCCGTACTGTGGGGCCAGATGGTCTCCCACAGGAGCGCCCATTCGGGTAGAAGATAGGGTGAGGGATCGGGTACCTGCTCCAGCAGAGCCAGCCACCGTTCACGGGGGAATTCGCGTGGACTGGTCCGGTACCATGGCATAGCGGTCCGAGGTCGCGATCACTCCCGATTGAAGACCGCGATCTTGCCTCTGCCGTATTCCGCGTCCGGTCCCCTGAGGACAAAGAGGTAGATCCCGTTCGCGACGAATCGTCCGCGGTTGTTGCGGCAATCCCAACCGAGGTGAGCGGGGAGGTCGCGAACCGCCTTCCCGTCGACGGTAAAGATGAACACGTGGCTGCCAATGGGGGCGTTGAAACGGACCAGGGGTTCCTCGCCGCCGCCGATTGTGACCGGGTTCGGGTAGGCAACGGCGTTCTCGATTGCGGACGCCGCTGGGAGCGGTCCGTGGGTGCGCGAGAGACCGGACCGGGTGGCGATCCAGAGCGCACCTCCGGCCTCATCGACGGCGATCGCTTGGACGTTATCACCCACCAGCCCGGAGTGCGCCGAGGTGAAAAACTCCATCGTACCGTCCGGCGCCCGATAGACCAACCCCAGAGTCGTTCCAATCCAGATACCGTTGGCGGCGTCGGCCGCCAACGCCTGTATCGTCAGTCCCGCTTCGGCGGGGAGGTCTACGGCGTCGAACTCACGGAAGCGCGGATCCCATTTGACCAGACCGAACTTGGTCCCCACCCAGAGCGAGTCGGCACGATCAATGAGCAACGCCGTGACTTCGTCGGACGGGAGGCCGTCGCCGGTCCCCTTTTGCTTAACGTGGCCCTGGGTTGGGATCGGTTCGGAACCGTCGCACAAGGTCCCAGGGTAGGTCAACTCCAGCAGACCGCCACCCTCAGTGCCGATGAGGAGGCTGTTAGCCGTCATCGCCAGCACGGCGCGCAGGCCGGGCATCTGGAGACCGTCGGCGGTATCGAATATTCCCCAGCAACCGTGATCGTAGAAGGCAATTGCCCGGCCCTGCACGGCGGCGCTGTTGGCCAGCCAGACGCGTCCGGTGCTGTCGAAGGCGATATCGGTCACCAAGACGTAACTGGCGCTTTGTTCGATACCGACCAGTGTGCTGTTTGTTTCGTTGTAGTGCACCCAGCCGGTGTCATCGAGCGGCGCCGCCGGGTCGACCCGATAAGCACCGCTGCCAAAAGTGCCAAGCCAAACGTCGCCGTTGGGGGCGACGGCGACGTCCTCGCCCGGTCCACCTGATCCCACGATGTAGTAAGGGATCTTGGTCCATTGGCCGTCTTCAAGGAATGCGGCGCCGTGATTGGGGAATACGCACCAGACCTTACCATCCGTGCCGACGGCGACATCGGCGAGCAAGTCATCGAGCGGACCGAGGAATTCGATTCGGCGCCATTCGTCGTCGAGCCTCGACCATACCCCGAGACCTTTCTTTCCCACCCAGATCGTCCCGTCGTCGGAGCGGGCGACGGAAGTGAATCCCGAGGTGCCTGCGTCCGGAATCGACAGCGTTGCGCACAGCCCGTCGACGCAGACCGCGAGTCCGGCGGAGGTCATGACCCAGAGGGTGTCGTTCGTGGGGATCAGGTCAACGACGTGCCGGTCGGTAAGGCCGACCGGCAGCCAGGCCGAGTCACTGGCACTGATGCCCGCGGGCGCGAAGACGAACAGACCGTTTGCCCCGCCCGCGTAGACCGCTCCATCGAAAACGGCGATTGCGTCAACCGTCCCCAAGTTGCCCCAGCTCATCCAGTGGTCGCGGATGAGCAGGAACGGATCGTCGACACGCGCGCGGGCGACACCGTCGGCACTGGTGATCCACAACATTCCTTCGGCAACGAGGACATCGGTCACGGGCATTCCGTCGGGCCATTCGCCGATGCGCTGGTAGGTTTCTTTGAGTTCGCCGCCGTTGCGCTGGGTGTCGAACTTGTGCACGCCAATGTGCGAGCCGACCCAGAGGAATCGGTCCGGCCCGGGCGTCGCCGCGTTCAGGGTGATCGGCAAACCGTCTCCGTCAGCGAAGGGATAGACGTCCCAACGCGTGTCGGAGCGGCGGCGCGACAGGCGGCCGTTCGCCCCGCCGGTCCACAGGGCACCGGCGGAATCGACACAGACGAATTGCAGGTCGTTGCCCCCCAGCCCGTCCGCGTTCGTCAGGCGCGCATCGACACTGGGATCGACGGTGGACCGTCGCACCAGACCGCCGGTGGTAGCCGCCCAGACCGTGTCGCCATGGGTCGCGAGCGCGATCACGTTGCGGACGTTCGTGAAATTCTCCCAGGTGCGGAGCTGGGCGGATCCGGTCGATGCCGGACAGAGGATGAGAACGCACACGGCGACGGCCCGGCACGTCGCCACGGTGCGGCATGAGAGTCTCCGGGTCACCGACGGTATCATGTGCCTCAGTCTCACAACGCTCCCTCGGTGGCCGGCAGCGGCGTCGGACACCGCGCGAGGGTGTCACGCGCCACCGGGGACGGCGATCCACGGGCGGCGCGGTTACGCGCGACCGTGCACCGGCGGGTCGGCACCATTATCGGTCCGCCACCGGCGGGTAAGATCGACCACCACGCCGCTGAGGAGGGCGACAATCGTCGCCAGGACACAGATTTTCCCGACGTACATACCATTACGCACAAAGAAGGTCTTTTGGTTCGCCGATCCAAGGGGAAGATCGAAGAGGCGCACATCGGGAACGTACTGGAGCGTCTGCTCATGGAATCGTCCCGCGCGATCAAAGAAACCGGAGATGCCCGTGTTGGCTGAGCGCGCGATCGGGCGCCGAGTCTCGATCGCACGGAAGGTCGCCAGCGCGGCATGCTGCCCAGGCCCCGAGGAAAATCCGTACCAGCCGTCATTGGTGATATTGACGAAAAACCGCGCGCCGGCGGCGGCGAAGCGGCGCATGATATCGGGAAAAGCCGATTCGTAGCAGATCACCGCGGCGTAAGGACCCTTCGGGTGTTCGAAGAGGACGCGCCTCTCCCCCGCCGTGAAGTGAGCCCCGCCCACATCCAACCGGTCGAGAAAACGGAAGCGGTCGGCGAACGGTATCATCTCACCCAACGGGACCAACTGCAGCTTCGCGTGGTAGTCCTGCTGATACGTGCCATCATCGAGCGCCACCGCGGCATTGTAGCGGACGTAATGCTCCTCCGGCAACCGATCGTACTCGAGCGTACCGACCAACAGCGATACCGACAGCTCAGCCGACAGGGACTGCAGCACGCGGCGGTACTGCGGCTCGGCGCGCAGGTACATCGGGATGGCGGTCTCGGGCCAGACGATGAGTTCGGCGCCCCGGGCCGCCGCCGCACGGGTCTGGGTCTCGTAGACCGCGAGCGAACGATCGACGAAATCCTCGTCCCATTTGCGGAATGAATCGATGTCTCCCTGCAGAACCGCCACGCGCACGGCCGTGTCGTCCGCCAATCGGGTCACGGCTCCCCGGCCGTACAGGTACGGAAGGATGAACGCGAGCACGATGACGGTGACGTGGACTCCCACGGGACGATGACGCGGTGCGGCCAGCCGCCCGGCGGCGTCGAGGATGAAGACATTGACCAGAACGATCAGGAAGCTCATACCGAGATCGCCGGTGACGTCCGCGTACTGAATCAGCATCGGATACTTCACCTGCGTTAAGGACAGATTGGTCCAGGGGAACGCGAGCGTGCCGACACCCCGCAGATACTCGTGCGCCGTCCAGATCAGGGGAAACAGCCAGAGCGCACGGTGGCCGAAACGCCGCATGAGCGCGCCCGTCATCACGAAGACCAGTGCGACGTACAATCCGAGGATGACAACCATGGTGGCCATCCCCGGGGCGGAAACCCATGCGGTCCAATAGAGGGTGCCGCCGTGGAGTACGGCGCCGAAGATCCATCCTCGCCAGAGAATAGTCCGCCAGGAAGGAGGCGCCCCCTGGCCCCCGAAGCCGATGGCCTGGAGTGCAAACGCCAGTGTCCCCCAGACGAGAAAACCCAAGGGGAGCGGCGGATAGGCCAGAGCGAGAAGTCCACCGGCCAGAACGCATTTGAGCGTTGCGGGCGCAGATGACGCCCGCGGTTCCAATGACGGGTTCATGTTTCCGGACGGCGTCTGATTGCGCATGTGCAGGGAATCTTCCACCCGCGCGAGAGCCGAAGTGTCGCCGGCCCTATGACCGGGGTCGGCTTCCCTCCGCCGCAGCGGCGGGGCTCAGGCGGGTGTGTTCAATCTCACCTGATGGGTACCGGCGGCGATATTCCCGATCACCGACGCGTCAACACCGCCGGCGACGATCGTGTCGACCACCTGTGGTGCTTGATCGTGCTCCACGACGACAACAAAGCCGATTCCCATATTGAAGACGCGGTACATTTCCTCCGGATCGATCTGCCCCACCCGCTGGAGAAAGGTGAAGATCGGTGGGCACGTCCAGAGCGATGTGTCCACGACCGCCTGCACACCCTCGGGCAGGATACGTACCAGATTGCCCGCGATCCCACCGCCGGTGATGTGGGCCATGCCGGTCACGAGCTTCGTACGCAGCAGACCCTCGACGGCGTGCAGGTACGACCGGTGCGGGGCCAGGACAGCCTCGCCCAAAGTTGTCCCGCCCAGTTCTTCGGGAGTATCATCGAGTTCGTACTGATTCTGATCGAACAGGATCTTGCGTATGAGCGAGTAGCCGTTGGTGTGCGGCCCGGTGGAGGCAAGGCCTATCACCGCCTGACCGGAGCGGATCTGCGATCCGTCGACGATCGCGTCGCGCTCGACGATGCCGTTGATGAAGCCGGCGACGTCGTATTCACCCTTGCGATAGATGCCCGGCATTTCGGCGGTTTCGCCGCCGATGAGGGCGATACCGTTTTCCCGGCAGGCCTCGGCGATGCCCTCTACGACTTCGGCAACCAGAACGGAATCCAGACGTCCCAGAGCGATGTAGTCGAGGAAGGTCAGAGGTCGGGCGCCGCAAGTGAGAATGTCGTTGATGCAATGATTGACGAGATCGACGCCGATCGTCCGGTGGCATCCGGCCCGGATCGCCAGCTTGAGCTTGGTCCCGACGCCGTCGCAACTGGAGACCAGCACCGGTTCACGGTAGGCGGCGGTATCCAGACGGAAGAGTCCGGAGAAGGGCCCTACGCCCGCCAATACGCCGTCGGTATAGGTCGTCTTGGCCAGCTCGCCCACGCGGGCAACCGCCTCATCCGCCGCTTTCAGGTCGACACCGGCCGCGCTGTAGTCCAGTTTCTCGATCATTGGCCTCCACCTTGTCGCTCCGGATGCTGGTCCGGAAAGGGCATTTAGCGGTCAACCCTGTTCCGTGTCAACATGAGCCTGCCGAAAAACGGGGTCCCTTTGCGGAAAGACGACCCGCGTGCGGGGTGGGGATCACATAAAGTCCGTTGGGTCGACATCGACGGTGAGATCGGCGTGATGTCGCCGGAGAAAGGTCGCCTCTTCATCCTCGAATCCCGCAATGACGGCGCTCACTCGGGCGACGTGCGTCGTCTTGATCAGGACATGATAGAGGTGGGTTGCCGCGCGCCGGGGCACTGCCGCGGGGGCCGGTCCCAGCAGGCGTGTCGCCGGGAGCGGATGATCTGCCGTCGCGCGCTGCCAGAATTCGGCAAAACGGGAGGCGGTCGCGGCGGCCTCCTCGGAGGTCGGCGCGGCGAACCGCAGCAGGATCAGACGGGTGAAGGGCGGATAGTGGAGTTCGCGGCGTCGCGGCAGCTCGCGTGTGAAGAACTGTTCGGCGTCCTGGGCGGCGGCCAGACCGATCAGTTCGTGATCGGGGTGAAATGTCTGCACCAGAACCCGGCTCGTCGCAGAGGCATCGCCGCCGCGGCCCGCCCGGCCGGCGACCTGCGTTAAGAGCTGGAACGTTTTCTCCTCGGCACGGAAGTCCGGGAAGGCCATTTGCTGATCGGCCCAGATCACGCCCACGAGACCCACGTCGGCCACATCCAACCCCTTCGTGACCATTTGCGTTCCGACCAGCAGATTGTATTCCCGTCCGGCGAAACCCGCGAGAATACTCTCGGCCGCACCGCGGCGGGCGGCCACGTCGGCGTCCAACCGCGCCAGTCGCACCGGGGCCGGGAGGGCGGCGAGCAGATCTTCAATCTTCTGCGTCCCCACGCCGCGGAACACGAAATCCGAGCCACCGCACGACGGACAGATGCTGCGCGCCGGTTGCACGTGCGTGCAAAGGTGGCAGCGGAAACGCCGGTCGCGGGCGTGATAGGTAAGCGTCAGACCGCAGGCGGGACAACGCTCGGTGTAGCCGCAATGACGACAGGCCACGAGCGTGGAATGACCGCGACGATTGAGGAACACGATCGCCTTGCGACCGGCCGACAGGGTTTCGGTGAGCGCGGTCCGTAGCTCCTTAGTCAGCCAGCGTTCGTCCGGAGAGTCCGCGCGCTCGCGCAGATCGACCAGCCGCACGGTGGGCAGCGGTCGTCCGCCGATACGTGCGGACAGTCGCAGCAGATGATACTTGCCCGAGGCGGCGTTGTGATAGGATTCGGTCGAGGGCGTCGCGGAGCCGAGAACGCAGACCGCGCGGTTGAGTCGCGCGCGCACGACGGCCACGTCGCGCGCGTTGTAGCGCGGCGCCGGCTGGGATTGCTTGTAGGTCTCCGCGTGTTCTTCATCGACGATGATCAGGCCGAGGTCGGGCATCGGCGCGAACACGGCCGAGCGGGCACCGACGACGAGGCGGTAACGCCCCGCCGCGATCAGGCGGGCCATCCAATAGCGCTCGAGCGCCGAAAGTCCGGAATGCCAGACCGCAATCGGCTCACCGAGGGTGAGACGGAGACGATGGATCAACTGGGTGGCCAGACCGATTTCCGGGACGAGATACAGCGCGCGGCGGCCGAGCGCCCACGCGCGGCGGATAGCGGCACAGTAGACGGCAGTCTTCCCGGAACCGGTCGGCCCCCACAAGAGCGCCGTGGTGAACTCGGGTGCGGCGAGCCATTCCCCGATCGTCGCGGCAGCCGTCTTCTGTTCGGGATCGAGGTCGTTCTCGGCCGGTTCCGGACGGACACCGTCGATCAGAACATCAGGTCCGGGTTGTCCCGCCGGATCCCAATGCAGGGCGCCACTGAGGAGAAGTCCGCGTAACGCGGGCATGCCGCCGGGCGTTGTCTCAGCGAGATCGAGAAGTGTCGGCGCTTGTGTGCCAATCGCTGTGGACGACAGTCGTGCGCGCAGTTGGTCGGGTACGGGGCCGTCGGTCGCGGCCGCCAGACCGTAGACCACGGCGCGCCGGGGAATCGGCGGCGGATCGGAGCGCCACTCGGAGGCAACAAGACCGCGTCTGACCAGCTCGCGGACCACCGGCTCGATCCGTGCTTTGGCGCCGATCACTTTCCGAAGGCGACCCATTGCGGTGGGACGTGTCGTGCGGAGCGCGCGGAGAACGGCCGACTCCGCGGCGGTGGGGCGCCGACCTCCCGGGCGACCCGTGTCCCAGTCGGGCCGGCACAGGCGGACATACTCTTCGGCCTCCGCTACCACCGGACCCATCGCCGCCGCCAGGACCTCGCCCTGGGCACAGTGGTAGTAGTCCGCGACCCACCGCGCCAGCTTCAGGACATCGGCCGGGGCGCGGCGGTCGGCATCCACGGGACGGATGAGCGATTTGAGATCGCGCACGGGAGCGGCAACGGTCGCACAGGCAACGACAACACCGATACTATTCTTGCGTCCTAACGGCGCCTGGACGCGCAGACCGGGGCTGAGCCGGCCCGGCCAGTCATCGGGCACCAGATAGGTGAATTCCCGCCGTAGCGGTAGTGCGAAGGCGACATCCGCCGTCCGGATTCTCCCCGTCCTTGACAGTTCCGAACTCATCAACGCGACCCTGAATCGGATACGGCACCGCGCCGGCGGTGTGAGTCAGTTCGACCGTCACCGTGCACCGACTGACGGCAGGATCCCCTGCGTTCTGCGTGCCGGCGAACCGGCGTCCCGGCAGAAAAAAGGCGGCCGCGGACGGCCGCCTCAAGAGCTAAAACGGTATCGATCCTACGGGCATTTCGGCGTCCACTTGCGCAGACCCTCGACGTCGCCGAGACGTGCAAGCGCCACCTTGATCATGCGGCACAGGACTTCCTCGTCCCAGCGGTTGGCCTCGATGAGGGCGTCCAGAGCCATTGTCCAAAGCGCGGGCATCTGGTCGACCGTCATACCCAGCGTGGGGGTGATCAACACCCAGGTGGCGTCGACGGCTTTCTGCCGCCGCGCTTCATCGATCTCGATCTTGATGTCTTCGAGCATCGAGGCAACGGTGAAGACAGCGATCGCCCGCAGCTTGACCGTCTCATCGTCTTTCGGATCGAGTTCAATGACCTTGTCGAAACGGGGCACGGCGAGGATGAAATTCTCGATGGAAGCGGACCAGTTCTCGAGGTAGCCGGCGTTTCCCGCCTCGCTTTGCCGGTCGGTTTCGACCATGCGGGCGTACTTGACGATCGAATCCTGCAGACGCAAGGCCGCGTTGTAGAAGAAGCTGCCGAGGTTGTACCAGGTGTCCTTCGACTCGGGATTGCGGCGCACCACCAATTCCTGCCAGCGGAAGGCCTCCTGCTCGTTCTCCAGCCGCGAGAAGCAGTCGGCGAGAGTCACAATGGCACTGATATCGTTCGGGAACAGGCCCTGGAACCGTCGGTTGACGACGACGCATTCCTCCCAGTCTTCGGAGTCGTAGAACGCCGCCGCCAGCGACATCTGGAGGTTGCGATAGCGGGTGCGTTTCTCCTCGGAGAGTTTCTTGTACTGTCTCTCATACTCCTTGAATTGCTCGGTGGGTTGTCCCGCGGCTCCCATAAAGAACGTGGTCGTGTCATACCAGTTGGTGGTCGTATCCTTGAACTCGAAACGATGGAAGAGACTCTCGGCCTTGACGAAATCACCGAGGCTCTCCGCGATCTGGCCCTCCCGCTGGTGGATCAGGCCGCGCAGAGAGACGGCACGGAAATCCTCGGGTTTGACGATCATGCACTGGCGCAGGGCTTCACGCGCCATCCCCCGGATCTGGCCGATGACACCGCGGAGACTGTCGGCTTTCGCCTCTACGGTGATAGTATCGCCGACCTCGGACAGCGAGTCGGCCTGCCCGAACAGGCTGACCGCGCGGTTGAAACGATTGAGCCACTTGTTGTCGTAGATCTGCCTAAGGTCCTTGGCCGCCTTATTCCATTGTTTCTCGGTGGCATAGTGTTCGGCAACGGCGTACTCGACCACCATGCTGTCGATTTCATCCTTTTCCGCCCAGATCGTCGCCAGGAGGAAGTGAACCTCGTAATTCTCCGGATAGTGCTCGCGCGCAGTCGCGAGATTTCTCATGGCGCGCTGGTATTCCGGAGGATTGGTCTGGAGCGCAATTTTAGCGGATGTCAGGTACACACCGACCGGTTCGACCTTATCGATCGTCCTCGGTTGCGCCCACAATGTCCCGGCGGTGCAGGCGATGACGGCGATTATCAGTAAACCCGTTTTCTTCAGACTCATGATGGCAACCTCCCGTCGATCAGCGCCCGTTCGCGGTGCGGGCATGGTGAAGCCTGACGACCATAAGACGACATGACACTTTCGGCAAGACCAAATTCCCATCCCCTGTCAAAATCGGACCATTCCGGGGGGTGACAACAACCGACATTCTTCAAGAATTCCGCATCTACATGCGCCTCCGGACAGTGTAACTGAGTTCCGCTTTCCCGTCGGCCGGGACCGCCACGCGCCATTCAGCGGTGCGGGCGTCCTTCTTCGTGAACTCCAGCGTGCTGCTCGTGATCGTCCAGTCCCCCCAAAAATGTTCTACAATTACGACCGTGATAGGATCGCTCTTGTGGTTCCGCAATTCGACCACCACGTCGTCTTCAGTGACGCGGGACGATATCTGGCGATGATCGGTTTGCTTGCGTTCACCGACGATATCGAAGGCGTTGCCGACGAAGACGCGGACGTGCTCATCCTTGGGTGTGTGGTCGATGCGATCCTCGCCGATGAATTCGAGCGAGCCGTCGGTATCGGCCTTCATCGCGCGGATCTTTCCTTCCGGCAGAGGGATCCCCAGTCCGGCGGCGACCGAGTTTTCGAACTCCATCGTGACCCGCACCTTGTCGCCGTGCTGTGTGCCATCGAAAGTGTAGACCTTTTCCGCGCGCACGGCGGTCGGCTCGAACAGAGCCAACTGTTTGATTTCGTTGTCGCGGATCGTGGAACGGCGACCGAGCGTGTAAAGGTGGTACTCGAAGAATGCCTTTTCCTCGAATGGCGCTCCCGCCCGCAGCCCAGTCCGGCCGACATCCATCTGGATGGCTTTCCGGTCTTCGACCCGACTCACGTCGCCGGCGACGAGCTTGACCGTGGCGTCGGCATACGTCGCGCCGCTGCGATTGTCGATCGACACCCAACCTGCCAGATCCAGACCGTTTTCGGCGGCATTGATGGTGGCGATATACTCGGCGTGCCAACTGATCTTGCCGGTCAAGTAGCGTACTTCCGACGGCAAGGAACCGCTGACATCGGATTCCAACGTCCAGACCAGAGTCGGCCGCGTGATGAGTCCCTCAGGGAGATCGGGAAACGACAATTCGGCGGTTTCCGCCCGGCTGAGAATCGTCAGCCCCCCGTCGGGACGCCGGAGCGTCAGCGCGGATCCGTCGGCGGCCAGGAGAACGCCTTCATACACTTCTTCCAGCTTGCTGACGACGCGGATCGTCCGATCGACGTATTTCGAGAGGATCTTCTCGGATGAGACAAGGTCATAGCGGTAGTTTTGTTCGAGCAGAGTGACGGCGTCGGGGTTGTCGTGCACCGTGAAGGCGACCGAGGTCGGGTCGATCGCCGCCGCTACATCCGTGAACGACAGCTCGAAGGTCCCGGTCTGGTATTGTAGCGTGCGCGTGTCTTTCACCAGCGCCAGATCGCTGTTGTAGACGGTGATCTGGACTTCGGCCAGGGCGGTCCCCGTTGACAGGAAGAGCACCACGGCCCAGACGGTGAGATACCGCATTTTCATAACCGTTCCCCTTTGACGAAATGCCGGTCCGCCGTCCCTGGCGGTCTTGGTCCTTCCTCCTGACTCATGGTACACCCCAGGAGGGGTTGAGACGAGGGCAAATTCCTTTCGCCACGGTGGTGGAACCTACCAACCGACCAGTTGCTCGAGGTTGGTGCCGATGCGGGCGACCATCTTTTCGAAATTCTCGCGTTTGGCCCGCTCCTTCTCGACTACCTCCGCCGGCGCGTTGGAGAGGAAATCGGCGTTGGACAGCTTCCGATTGATTCGCTCCAACTGCTGGGAGTGATGATCGAGGTCTTTCTGGAGCCGTCGCCGTTCGGCGTCAATGTCGATCAGCCCTTCCAGCGGGATGAAGATCTCGGCGTCGCGGACGACGGCGGTGGCGCTGGGCAACGGCTTGACCGCTTGCGGGTCGATTGTCAGGTTATTGATCCGGCCCAGGATGCGGATGTTCTCCTCGTATGTCTGCAGGTGCCGGACCAGGCGTTTGCGCTCGGATCGGATCAGGCAATCGATCCGTTTGCCGGCCGGGATCTTCATTTCGGCGCGGACGCTGCGGATCGCGACGATCACGTCGAAGACCTGCCGCATCGCCTCTTCCAGTTCGACGTCGATGCGTCCTTTCTCCGGTTCGGGCCAGGGGGCGACCGCGACATGCTCGGTGGTCTCGGACAATAGCGGCCGCATCTCGGCCCAGAGTTCCTCGGTGACAAAGGGGGCGAACGGATGCAGCAGGCGCACGATGTTCTGCAGCACGTGCAGTGATACGGCGCGCGCGGCTTGCTTGTCGGCGGCGTCATCGCCGGTGAACCGGGGTTTCACCAGTTCCAGGTACCAGTCGCAGAAGTCGCCCCAGACAAAATCATAGACCGATTTGGCCGCGCTGTTGAAGCGGAAGGAGTCGAGCTGGTCCTGCACCGTCGTGAGCGCCTGGGCCAGCCGGCTGAGAATCCAGCGGTCGGCGAGGTGCAGCTTGTTATCGGGGACCGACAGCGCGAGCGGAGCCGGCGGCATCTCCCCCTCATCGCCCTGATTGCCGAGCACCAGACGCGCCGCGTTCCATAGCTTGTTCGCGAAGTTGCGTCCCAGCTCGAACGTGCTCTCCCCGATCAGCGGGTCCTGCCCCTCGGGAGCGGCCCAGATCAGTGAGAGACGCAGCGAATCGGCGCCGTACTGGTCGATAATCTCGAGCGGATCGATCCCGTTGCCGAGCGATTTCGACATGCGGCGTCCCTGGACGTCGCGGACGGTGCCGTGGATGTAAACGTCGCTGAAGGGAATCTCGCCGAGAAACTCGCACCCGGCCATCACCATCCGCGCCACCCAGAGGAAGATGATCTCCGAGGCGGTGAACAGCGATTTGGTCGGGTAGAACGCGCGCACCTCGGCGGTCTTCTCCGGCCAGCCGAAGGTGGAGAAGGGCCACAGCCACGAGGAGAACCAGGTGTCGAGGACGCTTTCATCCTGCACGTAGTCGCCGTTGCCGGGGGGCTGTGCGCCGACGAAGATCTCGCTGGTGCCTTTCTTGTAGTGTACCGGGATGCGATGTCCCCACCACAACTGGCGGGAGATACACCAGTCACGGATGTTCTCCATCCAGTGAAGGTAGACTTTGGACCAGTGGGCTGGATGGAAACGAATGCGTCCCGACTTGACCGCCTCGATCGCGGGCGGCGCGAGCGCCGACATCTTCACGAACCACTGTTCGGAGAGGTACGGCTCGATGATCGTACCGCAACGGTAGCAGACGGCGGCCGGGAGTTTGTAGGGCTCGATCTTCTCCATCAGGCTCTGCTTCTCGAGGTCGGCGACGATTTTCTTGCGGGCAGCGTCGCGGTCGAGGCCTTTGTACTTGCCCCCCTCTTTGGTGATGGTCCCGTCCTCGCCGATCACGCGGACTGTGTCGAAGTTGTGGCGGCGGCCGATCTCGAAGTCGTTGGCATCGTGGGCGGGCGTGACCTTCATCGCGCCGGTGCCGAATTCCATGTCGATGTATGAATCGCCGACGATCGGGAGGAGGCGTCCGACCAACGGCAGGATCGCGTTCTTGCCGACGAACGACTTGTACCGTTTGTCCTTGGGGTTGACCGCCACACCGGTGTCGCCGAGCATCGTTTCGGGACGGGTGGTCGGTACCACAATATGCCCCGAGCCGTCTTCGAGCGGGTACTTGATGTACCAGAGTGATGAGTCGCGGTCCTGCCGTTCGAGTTCATCGTCGGAGAGCGTGGTCCGGCAGCGCGGGCACCAGTTGACGATGTAGGTGCCTTTGAAGATCAGGTCCTTCTCATAGAGGCGGGTAAAGACCTCGAGGACCGCGCGCGAGAGGCCCTCGTCCATCGTGAAACGGGTGCGGGGCCAGTCGCAGGAGCAGCCCATACGGCGGAGCTGTTCGAGAATCCGGTTCCCGTTCTTTTCTTTCCATTCCCAGACGCGTTTGAGGAATTCCTCGCGTCCCAGACCCTCGCGCGTCCCGCCTTCGGCGATCACCTGCTTTTCGACCACGACCTGGGTGGCGATCCCGGCATGATCGATTCCGGGGAGCCATTCGGTCTCGAAGCCGGACATCCGTTTGTAGCGGATCATGATATCCTGCAGGGTGTTGTTGAGCGCGTGGCCCAGGTGCAGGACACCGGTGACGTTGGGCGGGGGGATCACGATCGAGTATTTGGGTCGCGGCGAGGCCGGATCGGCGCCGAAATAGCCCTTTTGGTCCCACACCTCAAGCCAGCGCTTCTCGGCGGCTTGGGGGTCATGATTTTTAGGTAACTGAATGGCACTCATCACAGATCTCCAAGGTATAGCCATGAAGATCGACAGTCTACAGGTCGTATTGAGGTCTGTCAAGGGGAGTGGTGGGGGCGGGGGGGCTCGCAGCCGGGATGATGGGGCACAGCCGCCCTCGGCTGTGCGGGGATTGAGGCGAAGGGCGTCGCAGAGGCCGAGGTGGCGAGAGCATGTCAGCGAGCGCTGTCTTGCAGGCGGGCTGTGGAGTACAGGGTTGCCTGATGACATGGGCTCGTGTTCCATTGACCTCTGACCTCGATGCAAGCATCGAGGCACAGCCGGGGGCGGCTGTGCCACATCTTGCGTGTTCATCTTATGACCCGCAGACAGCCGGGAGGCGGGGGACAGCCTCGCGCATCACTTTTCGGTTGTGTCGGGCCCGGGGGCGGCACTTCTTGGCGTCAGCAGTAGCGTGACAATCTCGTCCGGAAGGGGTGGACTGATGCGTGGAAACATCGTGCGATGTCTCTTGCTCGCCTTGAGTGTGTTGACTGTGCCGTCCGTCGTCGTAGCGCAAGTCTATGAAGCGTGGGTGCAGCGGTACAACGGTCCCGGGAACGGCGCGGATCATGCGGAGGCGA
>DATKYL010000032.1:0-8252 GCA_035528515.1 Acidobacteriota bacterium
CGTGCCGCTTATGGGTCTGGCGGTTCTGATCGGCTGGCGCCGCCGCGCTTTGAGGGAAGCCGCCGATCCCTCGCGCCGTCGGCGCCGCCGCGCGTACCGCTTCGCCCTCGACCGTATCGATCCGACGCGCCGCGACGGGGCCGGGACGGTCACAACGCGTGACGTTGCCCAAGCGCTGCTCCGGTTTTACTCCGATCGCTACAACCGGTCGGCGCACGGACAGCTTCGCGCCGACATCCTCGCCACGCTCCAGGATGACGGCGTCGACGCGCCGTTGGCCGAAGAATATCTGGCGCTGCTGGATGAGTGCGACCGCAGCCGCTACACTCCCGGGGATTCCGACGGGGCTTCACCCGAGCTGATTGCCCGCACGCGGGAGGTGCTCTCACGAATCGAGCGCGCCAAATGAAATCCCGTTGGGGACATCGGCCGCTGTGGTGGTGGCGTCGATCCTACGCGGTGCTCGTCCTGGTTGCGGCGGCGGCCTGCACGACAACCGCCCACGCGCAGGATCCGGAGGCTCTTTTCGACGTGGCGGTGGGGGCTTACCAGCGGGGTAGGTTCGACTCGGCCGCAGTCGGTTTCACCCGGCTCGCACAGGGGGGCATCGACGACGCGCGGGTCTGGTACGACCTCGGCAACGCCCACTTCAAGTCCGGACATATCGGGGCGGCCCTGGTCAGCTATCGCCGGGGACTGCGTCTCGCACCTCGCGACGCCGATCTGCGGGCAAACTACGGATACGTCAGGCTGTTCGCCGCCGACAAGATCGATCCGGTCGGCGTCTTCTTCCTCGAGAGATGGTGGCAGAGTCTCATGGATCGCCTATCGCTCGCCGAGGCCCAGTTCCTTGCCGCTCTCAGTTTCTGGTTGGCGGCGCTTCTGACCGCATGGCGTCTGTGGCCGGGACGAATTCGTCGCGTGGGACTGGGGCTCGTGGTCGTGGCCTGGATTCTCTGGGTGGGGGCGACCGGCGCGAGTGCGACCTGCTATCTTCGCGATGTCCTCAACCGCCGCGGCGCCGTGGTGGCGGTCAAGACCGACGTGCGCGGCGGCCCCGGCGCCGACTATGCCCTCCAATTCGTCGCTCATGACGGGCTCCTCGGGATCGTCGAGCGCAGCGAGTCCGGCTGGTATCTCGTCCGCTTCCCGAACGGCCTCAAGGGCTGGATCGCCGCCTCTGACTTTGAAGCGATGTAGGAGCGGTCGGCCCCCCCCGGAAGCGTCCCGATTTTTCCACTATTGGCGGCCCTGGCGGAGGGCTTTTGCCCGTTGACTCGCCGGTTTTTCCGCCCGATTTTGACTGAGGGTGCACGCGTGACGACGGGTCGTTCAGGGCCGTGCCCCGTCGATTGATTGGGATACTGCGATGCGGTTTCGCGCCGGGAAATGGCTGCGCATAATCGGGTTCTTGGGCGCCTGCGCCCTTCTCATCTACATCTTCAGAGACACTGACCCCGGGGAAATCTGGGCCAGCCTGATGGGCCTTGATGTCATCTATCTGATCCCGGTGATCGTGGGTCTCCTCGGCATGCCGATCTCACGGGCCGTCCGTCTCAAGTACATGATGGAACCGAAACGGGAGTTGTCCGTCGGGCGTGTCTTCGCCGTTTACAACGTCGGACAGCTTCTCAACATCATGCTTCCCGCGTTGACCGGCCAGGTCGGCCGCGTGATTCTCTTCTCCCGGACACTCGCCATCACCAAGACGTTCGCGTTCACCACCGTGATCCTTGAGATCCTCTTCGACGGCGTCGTGCTGGTGATGATGATCTTCGCCGCCTCGTTTCTGGTCGTGATGCCCGATTGGATGGTGCGCGGCGAAGTCCTGATGATGGTCGCCTGTCTCCTGCTGTTGGGGTTTTTCTATCTCGCCCTGCATCGCCACCGCATGTCCGATCGGCGGCCGAGCTGGCTGCGCCGGCGCTTGCCCCTCCGCGTCGTGCAGGAGTGGGACAATGTGAAGACCTCCTTTTTGGCCGGTCTCGACATGCTCACCTCGCGCCGCCACCTCTTTCTCACCGTCCTGCTTTCGGTCCTTTCGTGGCTGGCGCACGCGCTGATCGTGCTGTTTCTCCTGCGGGCCTTCGCGATCGATATCCCGTTCTGGGGCGCGATCATCATCCTCATCGTCAACACACTCGCGATCATGGTCCCCGTCAGCCCCGGCAACGTCGGCACTTTCCAGTTGGCCTGCATCGTCGGTCTGGGGTTCTTCGGCATTCCCAAGGATGAGGCGCTGGCCTTCTCGATTCTGCTTCATGTGGTCGAACTTGGTCCGGTCTTTGTGCTCGGCGCCTGCTCGTCGTTCTCCGCGCATGTGCGGCTGCGCGAGTACACCGGCGACGAGGTCTACGCCGAGACCGACCGGCTGACAGGGGAGGACGACCAGCCCGTCCCCGAGACGCCGGCGACCGACACCCCGGATCCGGAGGACCGCGCCGCGATGCGCTCGGCCGTCTCCTCGGTACCTGCCAACCCCGATCGGTCCGACTTGTGACCTCCGGCCGCGCCACCTATATTCTCATGCGATGAGGTTACCCATTGGTGAGGGAGTGACGGATGTACTTTCTGGTATTTGAGCGACGCAAGGGTCAGGATGAACCGATCGCCGACATCGGCGGGATGATCAACTCGATCACCGACTGGCTCTGCCACCTGCGTGAACTCGAAAAACAGGGCAAGGTGGTTCATCACTGGGCTTTCCGGGCCCAGCACGGCAGCGTCACGGTGTTTGACGTCGCCTCCGGCGAGGAACTCAAGGAGATTCTTGCGAAAAGCCCACTGGAGGAAAAGTGGGTGCATCGTGAGATCCACCCAGTGTGCAGTCTCGAAGAAGAGATCAACAACTTCTCGAAATACATGACCGGCATTTGAGTCGGACAATGACCAACCCCGATGCCCGATGTCACGGTTGCGGGGTCACTTGGTGTCCCGCCGACCGGTCGCAGGGAAGAACGGATGCCGTTCCCCTTGATGCGTGATGGCTGAATCGCGTTCGCTGGAAGGGCGCGTGATCCGGAGTTTCGGCAACCGGTTCATCGTGCAGACGTCGGCCGGAACCTTCGACTGCGGGCTCCGTGGCCGTTTGCGCCTGTCCGAAGAAAAGACCCACACGCCGGTCGCGGTCGGGGATCGGGTCGTCATCGAGGTCGACGAGGTGCCCTATGGGGTCATTGCGTCGGTTGGCCCGCGCCGCAACAAAATCTCACGTCCCCACGTCGAGAAGCCCGACTGGGAACAGGTGCTCATTGCCAACTGCGACCAACTGATCGTCATTGCCTCCCTCGTCAAGCCGCGTCTGAAATACGGCGCGATCGATCGTCTCCTTATCGCGGCCGAGAAGGCCGGAATGAAGGGCGTGGTCGTGCTCAATAAGACCGACCTGGCCGAATCCGGGGGCTGTGACGCGCCTGCCTCGGTCTACCGGTCGGTGGGATACACCGTCATCCCCACGTCGGCGAAAAACGGCGACGGGCTCGACACCCTCCGTGAGTGCGTCCGCCTGAAGACATCCCTCTTCGCGGGCCACTCCGGTGTCGGCAAATCCTCGCTGCTCAATGCGCTCGAACCCGGACTCGACTTGCGGACCAGGCAGATCTCGGTGGCGACCGGTAAGGGCACTCACACCACCACCAGCATTCAGTTGTACCACCTCAGTTTCGGCGGCTACCTCGCCGACATGCCCGGTCTGAAGGTGATCGGACTGTGGGACCTCGTGCCCGATGAACTGCCGGCGCTGTATCCCGAATTTGTCCCTCACCTGGGGCAGTGCCGCTTCGCCAACTGCGTGCACATCGGCGAGCCCGACTGTGCCATAAAGAATGCTGTCGACGCGGGATCGATCCCGAAACCGCGATACGAGGGCTACCTGCGGATCAGGCAGTCGCTGACGGGGAAGGGTTGACGTGCGGTCAACCCACCGCAGGTCTGATCCCGGGAAAGGGCCGAGGAGGGAGCGATGAAGACAGACGACGCCGATACCGTTCGGACTCATCCGGGTCTGCGGACCGGTCTGGTGTTCCTCATGCCGCTCTATCTGGTTCTGCTCCTCATGCTGGGGAGCTGCGGTAAGGAAGAGGACCCGATCGACCGCATTCGGATGCTCGTACCCGAGATCGCGGCGGCACTCAACGGGAGAGACATCGGCGGCCTGCGCCGACTCGGCACCGGCAACCTGGAGGCCAATCGCCTGATCATCGATGCCTTTCCCGACGGCGGTTCCGGCACCCTGACGCTCGGCTTCAAACGCATCCGTATGCTGGGCGACTCCGCCGAGCTTACGGTCGAGGCGCGCTACCCGGCCGATCCCGCTGCCGCGCCGCGCGAACTGCTGCTCGTGCTGAAGGGGAACGGCCGCTGGCGGATCGACTCGTACACGTTCCCCGTCCCCGCCGCCGACACGACGTCGGCCGCGGCACATGACACAACCTGACCACGGCTGGGGTGGCTGGCGGGAGCGGACGGGACTGCCGACGGTATAAGAACGGGTGAGGGGTGAGGTATCTCTCCCGGCGCGAACGGCAACAGCGAAACCACAACGTTCCTGAAGGATTGAGTACATGAAGCGAATAGTCTCCCAGATCATCTTCTTCGTCCTGCTCGCGGCCGTTCTGGCCGTGATCCGTAACGTGGCCGCACCCGGAGGCATCGAGTGGGTGGGGCACTGGAGCGGGATGAGCCCGGGCTCGACCGATTCGACCGAGGTTCCCCTGTCGGCCGCCCCCGGCGATCCCCCATTCCTGACCTTTGCCGAGGCGGTGGCGCTGCACGATAATCCCGACGTGATCTTCGTTGACGCCCGCTATCCCGAGGAGTACGAAGAGGGCGCGATCCCCGGCGCGGTTCTCCTGCCGTTCGAGGCCTTCGATGATTACTGGCCCGGGGCCGAGCCACTGTTGCCGAAGGACCGGCACTTGATCACCTATTGCTCCGGCGACGAATGCGAACTCTCGCTGTTTCTCGCGCGACTCCTGAAAGACATGGGATACGACCGGGTCTCCATCTTCTACGGCGGCGCCCGTCTCTGGCGGGATAACGGGATGTCGCTGGACACGCTGAAAGCACCCGTGCCGGGCGCACAACTGGAAGGGTAGGGGTGGGATACAATGTCGATTCTGCGTAACGATTGGGTTTGCCTGGTGTTCCGTGTTGCCCTGGGGGCGCTGTTCATCTATGCGTCGCTCGACAAGATCGTCAATCCCGAGGCCTTCGCGCGCATCATGAACAACTATCACCTTCTCCCGGGTTCACTGGTGAACATCAACGCGCTCTTCCTGCCGTGGCTCGAACTCCTGGTTGGCGCCGCGCTCATCCTTGGGACCAAGACCGAGGGGGCGTCCACGATCATCGCCGGTCTGCTCGTTGTCTTCGTCATTGCCGCGATCATCAGCATGGCCCGCGGTCTGAACATCGAATGCGGCTGCTTCTCCACCAGTTCACGTGTCCGCAAGGTCGGTCTGGCACTCTTTTTCGAGGATTCAGCGATGCTGCTCGCCGCCCTGTATGTGATGATCAACGGCGCCGGTCGCTGGGCGCTCGATCGACGACCGGCGCGACATTAGACCCCCGCGTACCCCCGTCATGGATTCATTCGCCACCGTCGCCCGATACTACAACCGCATGAGCGGATACCCCGGCCGTATCGATAACCTGGTGGAACTGATCGCACCGTGGATCGAGCGGTGGCATCCGCAATCGGTGCTCGACGCCGGCTGTGGCGGCGGGGCGCTCATGCTTGCCCTCCGGCGTCTCGGTGTTGAGGTCGTTGGTCTCGACGCCTCCGACGCCATGCTTCAGCTCGCCCGCGCCAACGCCTCCGAACGGGGACACGAATTCGTGTTTGTGTCCGCGACCTTCGCGGAAGCCGGCACCCGGTTTCCCGGTCGGTTCGACGCGGTTTTCGCGCTCGGCAACGCGCTGGTTTCCCCCGAGAACGACCGCGAGATGGATGATTCACTGAGGGGACTGCACGATGCCCTCCGTCCCGGCGGACATCTGCTGCTCCAATGTCTCAACCTGATTCCGTTTTACCGCGGAGCGAAGACGCTGATATCCCACCGCCGGGATGAAGACACGCACTTTCTGCGTTTCGCCGTCCCCGCGGGCGAACGGCTCCTGTTCACCGTCGCCGTGGTGGAGCCGGATGCCGTTCCCCACGTGCATACCGGCTGGTGGCAGCTCTGGGACGCTCCACGCATGACCGAGCGTCTGAAATCGACGGGATTCGCAGAGATTGAAATCTATGGGGGGATCGATCGGTCGGACTTCGACGGTGCCCAGTCAACCGATCTGGTGCTGTCAGCGAAACGATCTGCCGGAGGATAATCCCAGACTACGAGAATAGCGCATAAAGTAAGAGAGGCTCCATCCCCGCGGGGAGCCTCTCTTGCACTACTTGCCCCTTCATCTATGTGCAGTAGCGCTTGTTTTCGTGGGATTGGAGCGCGCGTGTATCGTCAGTTCCTTCGACCTGGGTTCGCGTTCCTTGCAATCTTGTGACTGCCACCTCCGCTTCGCACCAATCCCGTGTCACGACGAAGAGTACAACAGGTCCGACACTATTACTAACAACTGCCGTGCCAAGACCGACCGGGCGCCGTCGCGTCCGTGTAAGCCCCAGTCCCAGAATGCCTTAACCGTCACCGCGCGCCTGTTACCTCCCGTCCTCTCGATCCCGGCAATCGCAGACCCTGCGCTGTAACGTCAGGGTAATCACTCGTGGGGCTGTAACTAAATGCTATGCAAGTTGTTTGGCGAACGCAGACTGTGCGCTGGCTCGGTGCGGTCTGCTGCGTTTCGGAATGGGGAAATTGCGCCAGAGTCAGAAGACTACTGTAAACGGCACCGGCATAAAACAAAGAATGAAGATCACGAACGATAGCCAGCCCAGAAACTGCCGCGTCCGCCCGATCGGGATCTCATCCAACAGCGTCGGCGGATGCTTCGGGCGCATGAAGATTCCGATCCCCACCCAGAGGATCCACCACGGCCACCAGTACGCCGCCACCGCAAGTCCGGCCATCACCACATAGGCGATCCGCCGCTGATGACGACGGAAGAGGGCGTAGGCGATATGCCCCCCGTCGAGCTGTCCCATCGGCAGCAGATTGAACATCGTGACCAGAAGGCCCGCCCACCCGGCGAACGCCACCGGGTGCAGCAGAACGGTCTGTCCATCCGGGATGCCCGGCAAAACGATGTTCTGCAGCAGGTGGAACAGAAGCGATTCGCCGAGGAACAGGCCCGACTCGGTCGTCTCCGGCGCCACGACGGTCGACTGCGATAACCCCACAATCAGGGCGGCGACCGCCACCACGAATCCGGCCAGCGGACCGGCGACCGCCATGTCTAAGAGCGAGGGACGATCCCGGATCGGCGAACGCAACTGGATGAACGCGCCAAACGTCCCCAGAATGTTTGGTGCCGGGATGAAATACGGCCAGCTCGCGTCGATCCGTCGTCGGCGCGCCAAAGTGAAATGACCGAACTCGTGGAACAGGAGAATCGCCAAGAACCACACGGCAAACTCGACCCCGCCGAACAGAGTCGTGGTCCCCACCGTGAAGAGAAAGAGCACTGCGTTCACGACCGGAAACCGGGCCGGCACCGCATTGTCCAGCTTCACGCTGATCAAGACTGCGTCCCGCGGCGCACCCGGTTCCGCTGTCGCCGCTACCTCGACCGTGCCGGTGTACCCCGTTGCCTGGAGACGTGCCCGGACCGTCGCCTCGAGATCGGCGAAGGGAACCCGGGGGATACCGCGGAGCACGACCGACCGCCGCGTCGTGAAGACCGCCTCCAGAATCAGGAGGTCCTCCACGAGATGACGTATCTGATCTGAACGCCCGATGATCTCTTCGCGTTTCATACGCTTCGCCCCGGTGTCCATCCATGGCCGCGGGTAGGAGAGTATACCCCGAAAGCTCGTCTCGGGCACCCTTCTTGTACGGACTGCTGCAAAGCTCGTTAGCGGGCTGACGTCTCTGTTTGTCCAGTGTCTCAGCACGCCCCCTTTCGGGAGGTGCGGAGCCTGTGTGATGCAATCGTCCTTCCCGCGCCCCCGAATGTCAGCGTCCCGAGCCCCCGATGTCATTCCCGCGAAAGCGGGAAGGTGGATTCACATTTGAAGTGCAACACTTGATCCCAAAAGACTTCAACCGGGGTTTGGAAGTCCAGGCATTTGCGGGGCGTGTTGTTGTAGGCCTGGATGAGTGTGATGAAGCGTTGCCGCGAGAGAGTGGCGAGGTCGA
>DATKYL010000033.1:0-6312 GCA_035528515.1 Acidobacteriota bacterium
ACGCCCAAAGAGCAAACCCATGTCGCTCGCGGGCAAACTCAAGCGAATCCCGCAGGCACATGCGAGCGAACTCATTCGCGAGAAAGTGCCGCCGGTGGAAGCACGAGAGCATCAGAAGATGTGCGTGGGCGGGATCGTTGAAGAAGCGTCGCTTCATGGCGAGTAAGCCAGCAATGCGAGAACGATGGCGCAATCACTTCGAGACGGAACGTGGGCTAAGCCGAGACGGAACGTGGGCTAAGCGAGCCCTGACGAGGGCGTCAGGGCCACCCGGCCGCGGTAGTACTGGTAGTACTGAGCGTTTGCCGAGATGGCCAGGGAAACCGCCAAGATCCCGGCAACGGCCAAGACTCTACCTCCAAAATGCATCTTTCCTCCCTTCGCTCCTTACGGAGCAGGGCCGATCGACAAGTGATCGGGGTAGTGCCGGAAGTCATCGAACAGAAGCTTCAGCACTTCCCTTGTAGCGACGTCTATGACCAGAACGGGGCCGGCGGAGTAGGATATGTGGGAGGTTGCCACGTAGGCCTTGCGGCCGTCGGGCGTGAAGACGATCTCACCTCCGGGTAGAGGCGCGGTCTCCGACAGGTAACCGAAGAGCGATATGCTGTCGGTGACGACACCCGACTGCGGGTCATGAATGTAGACGTATCCGGAGATTCGGGGAAAGAACACATTGCCCCTGTCGCTCCGCCAGAGCTCCCGCCCATCAGGTGTCAGTTGGACACATCCGAACTCGGTCAGGATTGGCTGCTGCCAGAGGACAGTGCGTGAACTGAGATCGTAGCTCAGCACTGCATTCCCCACGATAGCGTAGAGCCGGCTTGTCCCAGGCGCGATCGTGAAGCGGTTGACCGGAAGATCCCATTGGTCCTGTATCTGGCGTCGGACGTAATCCCAAGCGAGCAGTTCCACCCGATCCACTTGACCCTCGCCATAGAATAGTGCGAAGTACACCAGATCGCGTGAAGGGTCCACCAGCGGCCTTCGGGTACGGGGATTCCCCTCCAGAACGATAGTATCAGTGTCGGCCAGAGACAGCTCGGGGTACGATATGATATCGATCTGTCCGGTCGAATGCGTACCGAGAATCAAGCCGTCGTCAATGGCAAATGCCGGGAACAGGGCACATCCCGGCAGGTCCTTCACCTTCGTCAAGGTTGCCGCATCCAGAACCTCGGTGCAAAGGGGATAGGAGTGGCGAAGCACATACCTGCCGTCGGGCGTCACGTCTCCCCACGCAGTTGACCCGTCAGTGGCCATAGTGCTGTCAATGAGCGAATCTGTTTCCGTATCGACAACGTAGACACGGCTGTTCCACGACGTGGTGCTGACGTACAGCCGATATCGCTCCGGCTCGGGGTCCATCCCCCGTTCCGACGCACACGCCAGTGCCAGCCCCAGCGCCGTCAACAACACCACTGCGGCCTTATGGAGTGCCGGATTCTGAATCCCGCGCATGACGCTTCCTCCCTGAGTCGGCCCTCCGCGGGCCTTCGTTTCAATCTCGATTACGTACCTCCTTTCGGAACATTGCGGTTTCCGTAGATTCTCGCCAGCAGTTCCCCACCGCGGCGGTCCGCGGGGCTGGGCCCCATCCGTCTCCACCGGTATCTCACCTCCTCCCGGGCCCACCTTGCCCCGCCCGAAATGGGCTGCGCCTGGCTGTTGTCGCGCATACCCGCGGCGGGTTAACGATTGATGGTCCGTGCCACTCCCGTTCCGCGGGACAGGCACAGACCCTGCTTCAGACTGCTGGGACTCCCGTCACCGGGAATCCCGACACCGCTGCTGCCGTACATCATTCAATCTACAGTTGAGGCAGGGGAATATTCCAGATCTTCCTCACGGGCGGCGAGAAAATCCTGCGCGAGGGGGGCGTACAGCCGAGGGCGGCTATGCCACATTTGCGACATGCTAGCGGCCGTTCAGCGGAGGACGGCAGTGCCACATTTGCGACATGATAGCGGCCGTTCAGCGGAGGGCGGCAGTGCCACAGCCATTCAGGTCTTGTCGCAACTCCGGGTCGTGTTGAAATACCCCCGCATGCGGCATCGGGACCGCAGACAAGAATGTCTGCTCCACCGAAGCGCAACGATTCGGGCCTGTATCGGTGGGCAGGACATTCCTGTCTGGCCGCTTTCTCAACAAGCCATAGAACTGTGAGCCACCCGGCCGGACACATTCTGTCAGTTTTCCGATAGCCGTCGTGTCCGTCCGGGCGCGCTCACGAACAACTATATAATGAAGTGAACCGTCGGGTGGGTGCGCTTGACGTTCACTCACAGCCGAGGGCGGCTGTGCCACATTTGTCGGTCCGGTTACCTCGGCTGTGCTACGTTGACCGGCCCGGTTCCCGGACTGTGCCACATTGGTCGGCCCGGGGTTCGGGCGATCCCACATATATAATCCCGCAACTTCGTGCCGGTTCCCATCGTAGGCGTGTAGTATGAGACTCAGGAAGCGTACTAAACGGTTTCTGATCGGAGGTGGAGTCCTGGTCGTCGTGGCGGTGGTGGCGATCGTGAGCCTCTCCGGATCGGATAAATCCCAGACGGTCGTTCAGGCCGATCTGGTGACCCGGGATGATATCTCGGAAATTGTAACGGCGTCGGGACGGATTCAGCCGCAGACCAAAGTCGACATCGTGGCGGAGGTCTCGGCGCAGATCGTCGAGTTGTATGTCAATGACGGCGAGCGGGTTAGCCGGGGCCAGCCACTCCTGCTTTTGGACACCGTCCAGTTGAAGTCGGATGTGGCGCAGGCACGGTACTCGCTTGACGAAATCACCGCCCGAACCGAAGCGGCGCTCGCTCAGTTTGAGAAGGACCGGCTGGAATACGTGCGGCAGTCAAGCCTTTTCAAACAGTCGCTGACCTCAGAAACGGCGTTCAACAACGCCACCTACGCCCACGAGAACGCCAGGGCCAACCACGAGGCGATGAAGGCCCAGATGAAGACGGCCCAGGCGCGTCTCGACAAGGCGCTCGACAACCTCACCAAAACCCACATCATGGCGCCGATGAACGGGGTGGTCACCTATCTCAGCGCCGAGGTCGGGGAGATCGCGCAGGGTCAGACGTCGTACACGCAGGGGAAGACCCTGATGACGATTTCCGATCTGTCGGTTTTCGAAGTCGAGGTCGACGTCGACGAGACCGAGATCGCCAAGTTGACGATCGGCGACTCGGCGGGGATACGGGCGGATGCCTTCCGCGACACGACTTTTTCGGGCAGTGTGGTTGAGATCGGGAATTCGGCGCTGGTTCAGGGGCAGGGGACCGAGAACTACTCCACCAGTTTCCGGGTGAAGGTCCGGTTCGACGAGGCGCATGCTCTGATCCGTCCGGGGATGTCGGCGACGGTTGACATGACGACCGCGATGGCGAAGGACGCGATTCTGATCCCGTATGCTTCGGTGGTCACGCGCGAGTTTGACGCTGATTCGGCCAAGGCCAAGAGTGAAACCGCGGATTCCGGCGGTCTCACCGCGACGGCGAATGCGGCCGAGGGGGAACCGGTCGAGGAGGAGCCGGCCGACACGACCGCGAAGAAGCCGAACGGAAAGGCGAAGAAGGTCAAGAAGACCGGGATCTTCCTTGTCAAGAACGGCAAGGCCGAGTTTGTCGAGATCACGACCGGGATCGCCGACGAACGCAACATTGTAGCCCTGACCGACAAAGTAGCCGCCGGGGATACCGTTGTCTCGGGGTCGTTTCGGACGCTGCGCGAACTCTCCGATGGTGAAGAGGTCACGATCGAGCAGAGTTCACTGCAGAGCATCGGCGAAAACGGCGGTTAGTACGCGCTGCCGGGACCTGACGTCCGGCGGTAGCTTGGTGCGTCTATCATGGTACTCATTTCACTGATCAGTGAATCTCTCGCGGCGCTCTGGGCGAACCGTCTGCGCTCGTTTCTGATCATCATCGGGATGGTCATGGGCGTCGCGTCGGTCATCGCGATCGTCTCCACCGTCGAGGGAATGCAATCGAACATCGAGCAGGTGTTCGAGTCGATGGGCCCGCGGAGTTTCATGGTCTCGCGGATTGGGTTCGGCATTTCCTATGCTGAGTACCTCGAGCGGTTGCGGCGCAAGAAGCTCACCCGCAGCCTCATTCCGATCATTGCGGAGGCGTGTCCCGACTGTGAGGAGGTCGGCGCCGAAGGTTACGCCAGAGACCATTTCAAGTACGGTTCGCGGCGTGTCCGCTGGGTATCGATCGAGGGTCAGACACCCAACATTTTCGCCACGACATCCCGTGAACTTGCGATGGGGCGAACCTTGTCGTGGGAGGACGATCGGCGCCGGCGCAACGTGGCGGTCATCGGCAACCGGGTCTACGAGAAGCTGTTCATCGACGAGGACCCGATCGGCAAACGCGTCAAGGTTGGCAGCCACGAGTTCACGGTCATAGGGGTGGTAGAGAAGATGGGCGGCATGTTCGGCGAGGACATGGACGAGTTCGCGATCATCCCGCTGTCGACCAAGGAGAAACTCTATCCGCGTCCCGGCAATCCCGTCAACCTGGTCATCAGCGCCGTGTCACTCGAACGGCGCGAACGGGCGATGGAGCAGGTGCGGGTCGCGGTGCGCTCGGCGCGCGGCATTCCCTACGAGGGCGCCGACGACTTCACGATCTTCACACCCGAGGCGATTCTCAGCTTCGTCAACGATTTCACCCGGGCCTTCCGTGTGATCATGGTTTCACTGCCGTTGGTGTCGATCATTGTCGGCGGGATCGTAATCATGAACATTATGATGATCTCGGTTACCGAACGGACCAGGGAGATCGGTATTCGCAAGTCGATCGGCGCGCGCAAGCGTCACATCCTCTTCCAGTTTCTGTATGAATCGGTCTTTCTGTCGCTGGCCGGGGGGTTCATCGGCATCTGGCTGGGCATCTGGGCGGGGCAATCGATCCTGGTCTCGTGGCTCGACATCCATTTTGCGCCCACGACGCTGGCAATCACTCTGGGATTCGGCATCTCCAGTGCGGTGGGGTTGTTCTTCGGAATCTATCCGGCGCTGAAAGCGGCGCGTCTCGACCCCATACAGGCGTTGAGCTTTGAATAAGCGGGCAAGGGCAGGAGCACGATGAGCGGTTGGATGCGATCGTTGGCGGAGACACGCGAGGGCGTGATCCTGGCGCTGCAGGCGATCCGCGGCAACAAGTTCCGCAGTTTCATGACGATCGTCGGGGTGATGATCGGGGTCGGCGCGGTGATCCTCGTCAGCACCATCATGGACGGGTTCGACGAGTACGCCAATTCCTCGATCGACAAGATCGGCACGAACGTCATGTACGTCAGCCGCTGGGATTTTGCCACCGACTTCGACAATCTCACCGACGAGCAACGGCGCCGCAAACACATCACCATGGATGAAGCCTATGCCATCAAGGAGATGTGCCCGCTCGTCAAGGCCGTTTCGCCGGAGAAGGCCGCGTTCGACAACGTGGCGAAGTACGAAGAAAAGCAGATCCGCACCCCCGACGATTTCCGCGGCTGCTGGCCGGAGCTGGCCGTCGTCGCCAACCGCGCGTGCGAATACGGCCGTTTCATCGACGAAAACGACATGAGTCGCAGCGCCATGGTCTGCGTGATCGGTCCCGACATCGCCGACGCGCTGTTCTACGCGCGCGCCGAAGCGATCGGCAAGGAGATCACCGTCAACGGCCGCAAGTTCAACGTGATCGGAGTGCAGGAATATGTCGAAGACCTCTTCAACATCAGTGAGAACGACTACATCTACATCCCGATGACGACGTTCGAGAGACTCTATCCCGACATCGAGCGGGTGGAACTGGTGGTCAGCGCGGTCTCTCGCGAGAAACTCGACGCCGCGATGGATCAGGTAACCAACGCACTACGCCGCGTCCGCCGCGTGCGTCCTGAAGAGGACAACAACTTCGGGATCATGACGCAGGACCGCTTCAAAAACGAAATCGGCGCGATCACCGGCAAAGTGCAGCTCGGCGCCACCGCGGTCGCATCGGTCGGGCTGATGGTCGGAATCATCGGAGTGATGAACATCATGCTGGTGGCGGTCACGCAGCGCACACGGGAGATCGGCGTGCGCAAGGCGGTCGGCGCCCGCAGGGCGAACATCCTCTTTCAGTTCTTAGTCGAGGCCGGCACACTGACCGGCGTGGGCGGCATCGTCGGGATTATCTTCGGGGCGCTGATCGGCTTTATCGTGACTTCGGCCCTCGAGTGGAACTACTACCTCTCCCCCGCCTGGATGGCAATCGGCCTCTTGCTGTCGGGCGGCACCGGGATCATCGCCGGAATGTATCCCGCCTGGCGGGCAGC
>DATKYL010000034.1:0-13739 GCA_035528515.1 Acidobacteriota bacterium
ACAAGCTGACGGTCTCGGTCAAGCTGGACGGCGATACGATTACCGACGTGGCGGTGCAGAGCAAAGGCTGCGCGATTTCGGTCGCCTCCGGCTCGATGCTCGCCGAACTGTTGCCCGGCATGACGCAGGCCCAGGCGCACAAACTGGTCGAAGCCTTCCGGGGCATGATGCACGGAACACCCGCCCCCGACGACATCGATATCGGTGACCTGGATGCTCTGGAGGGGATCCGGAATTTCCCGGTGCGGGTCAAGTGTGCGCTGTTGGCGTGGCTGACGCTCGATGACGCGTTGTGCAGCAGCGAGACGACCGACGCGCCGTCGCGCGGCATCACAATCACGGAATGAAGGGGGAGTGCGCATCGTGCCGGTCACCGAGGAATCCGTCACCGAAGTGCTACGCGCTGTGTTCGATCCCGAGCTGCGGTTGAGCGTTGTGGACCTGGGGCTGATTTACGGCGTCGATATTCAAAACGACGGCCGCAACATCGAAGTGCGTATGACCTTGACATCACCGGCATGTCCTTTCGGTCCGGTTTTGGTCGATGTCGTCCGTACGGTTGCCGGTTCCCTGCCGGGTGTTGATACCGCAGACGTCCGTATTGTCTGGGACCCGCCCTGGGATCCTCGGACCATGGCCTCCGACGAGGTCAAAGACAAGCTGGGAATCTGGTAAGACCCCCGCGCCGTTACTGCCTGGGCCGTGAGACAGCTCGAAGTCGTCCGCGGTCAACTACAGTTCGCCGTTCGCGTCAAGCTTGATCAGATAGACATCCGATCCGCCCGCGCCGAATGAGCGCGTCGTGCCGACAATCAGGAACCCGCCGTCGCGCGTGGCAATGATGTCATTTCCGGCATCGTCGCCGCCGCCGCCGAATGTCGTCTCCGAAACCAGATTGCCGTCATCGTCGACCCGCATGAGGTAGACGTCCGATCCGCCGGCGCCGGACGATTCGGTGGTGCCCACTGCGAGGAAGTCGCCCCCGGGCATGCGGACGGCGGCCCAGAGATAGTCATTTCCCGAACCGGCAAATATCTTTTCCCACAGGACATCTCCGTTCAGATCGGTACGCAGGAAATAGGCGTCGTTGATGAGGGTCGCGCCCTCACGGCCGTACCCGGCGATGAGATAACCGTCGTCCAAAGCAAGGATATCCTGGGGAAAAGCATCGATCGTGCCGTCGATGCGCGTCTCCCATTCCATGTTGCCGGTCCCGTCGGTCTTTGCGATATACGACCGTCCCCACCGGCTGCCGCCGATGACGTAACCCTGGTCGCTCGTCGCGGCGATCGCCGCTGTCCAGACCGGTGAGACGGGGGCAATGATCTCCTGCTGCCAGATGATCGCGCCGGTTTCGTCAATTCGCGCGAGATAGTGCGAGTACGCGGCCTTGAACGTGCCGGCGACGATGTAGCCACCGTCGTGCCCCGGGATGATATCGGTCCCCCAGTCCTCCACACCGGCCGCATCCCCGTAGGTCTCCGTCCATAGGTAATTGCCCTGACCATCCACGCGGAGCACATACATGTCGTGGTTGAACGGCGGAACGCCGTAGTCATTCCAGGTGCCGACCGTCAGAAAACCTCCGTCGGGGGCCGCCGCGATCGCCGCCACCGGCGGATCGTCGGACGACGATATCCGATTTTCCCAGAGGGCGGTGCCGGACTCGTCGATCCGCAGCAGGAAGATGGCGCCCTGAGTGTCATCGTCGCCGACCGGAATGCGCGCGGTGCCGGCGATAGCGTAGCCGCCGCCCGGCGCCGCCGTGACCGCCACCGCGGCGTCGTCGAGAGCATTTCCGACCGTCTTCTGCCAGGTCGTGGTCGTCGTGTATGTCGTGATCCCGATCGCTACATTCGAGAGAGCCGACCACCTGCCAACGGCATCGACGCTCTTGATCCCGAAAAAGTAGGTGGTACCGGCTGTCAGGCCTTCGATCGTGAACGACTCAGACTGGCCCTTTGGACCGGGTGCCGGTTCTGCAGTCGCCTGCGGCGCGTCCTGCCAGACGGATTCGGTCAGGCCGGTCACCGAGTAGCGTATGTCATATGCGGTGGTGGCGACGCCGCTGCCGGAATCTCCCGGGGCGGTCCAGGTCAGTGTGATCGAACTGAGCGTAACGTCACTGACAACGAGATCGGTGACCGTTTCCGGGGGGAGCGTGTCGACTGCCGACAGCGTCGTCGCTGAAACGACATTGGATGGCGCCGACCAGTTTTCCGCCTCATCGGCGGTTCGCAGGCCGAAGAAGTAGCGGGTTTCCGGGAGAAGCGATTCCACCGCGAACGTCACCGCTTTCCCCGGTTTCCCCGGTACGGGGTTGGTGGCGACCGTGTCGGCGTCGTCCCAATTGGAGGCCGTGATTTCCGTCAGGGCGTAGCGGATATCGTAGCGGGCGGCGGTTCCTTCCGTGCCGTCATCTCCGGGCGCGGTCCAGCCGAGCGTCACCGAACGGTGGGTCGAGTCGACCACGCCAAGGTCGGTTACCACAGCCGGCGGCGTCGAATCCGTACTGTCGGTACTTTTCTCATCGCCGCACGATACCACGGTGAGGAGCGCAAGCAGACTCGCCAGAAGGAGTCGTTTCCCTGTCTGCATCTTCCACCTCTGCCCGGAGCGGGCCCAAGAGCGTTGCACGGGTACCGCAATGGCGATTGCGCCGGAGCTGGAATCGACATCGCGCACTTCAGCACAGCACTGCAACATACAATGATCGACGGTCAATCCAAGACGAAACCGCCTCCACCCGAATCCGTATGGAGAGCGGTGGCCCGCGGCCGCCGGGTGGCCTCGGCGGCGGCAGGCACATCGGGATCGAAGGAACGCGGCACAGGAGGTCCGGGGCTTCCTTGATGCTCTCCCGGGTACGGGCACGAGCGCGTACCGTCCACGGATTCCCGCCCGGAGGCAAAGACCTTGCCTTGACCTCCTGATGATCCCGATATTCTCGCTTCGTGCTCAGCGGAGGGGACCCTCACCCGTTTCCGGTGGCCGATGAGTCAAATGGCAGTAATGACAGCATCAGACCGTTTCCATCGAGGTGCATCCCATGATCAAACGTCTTCTGAACGGAGTTGTCGTGATGGCGGTGATTGCTCACGGCGCGGCGTCGTACGCCGTCGATGAGGCGCTCGAATCTTTGCAGGAAGGGCAGGTGATCGCCGATTTCAGGGCGGAAAACCTGTATGACAACGAGGCAGGGCAGGCGATGGGGGCGCGTTTCCGTCATGTGCCCAGCGGCATGATTCTCGAATTCCTGCGCATCCAGTCGTTGCCGCAGGCGTTCATGTGGGTGAATACGCCGCCGCCCTCCGACCAGGGAGAACCACACACCTGCGAACACCTGCTTTTGGGGAAAGGGACCAAGGGACGTTACGTCGCCTCGCTGGAGGACATGTCGTTGGGGCAGAGTTCGGCATTTACGATGCAGCTTGAAACCTGTTACCACTTCAATACCTCCGCCGGGACCGACGTCTTTTTCCAATTGCTCGAAGCCAAGCTCGACGCGATGCTGCACCCGTCGTTCTCCGACGAGGAAATTCGTCGCGAGGTCTGCAACATGGGGGTTGTGGTCGACGCGTCGGACAGTACGCTCACCGTCGAGGAGAAGGGCACCGTCTACGCCGAGATGGTCTCGACCTACGAGCGTCCCTGGTCGCCGCTCTTGCGGGAGTTGGGCATTTTGCAGTACGGGGCCGATCACCCCATGTCTCTGGACGCCGGGGGACTGCCGGCCGCGATTCGGACGATGCAACCCGAACACATGTGGGCGTTTCATCGCGAGACGCATCACCTCAACAACATGGGGTTGATCGTGGCGGTTGCCGACGACATCCCGCTCATCGAGGCGTTGCGCCGCATCGGTGAGGTGTTGGCGCGGATCGAGCCGGATGCGCGTCCCGGCAACGATCCCGCTACGGCGCATTTCCGTCTGCCGCCCCCGGAGCCGTATCCGGCCGACGCGATCCGCGTGGTCGGTTTCCCGCACCAGAACCCCGACGAGCCGGGATTGTTGCTTTTCGGCTGGCGGCCGATGCTCGATCTGGACAATGTCGAACTCACTTTGCTGGAACTGCTCGTCTCGAATCTGGCAGGCGACGAGACCTCGAATCTGTACCGCAAGTTCATCGACTCACAGACACGCGTGCGCGACATCGGCGCCAGTGACGTGTTCGGGTGGGTACCGGAGGATTTGGGGTATCCGGTGCACATCGGATTTCAGAATGTGAGGCGCGACGTTCTGACCGAGCCGGAGATCGCCGAGCTGAGGCAGTTGGTGCTCGATGAGATCACAGCGGTGGCCGGCTGGGCCGATGGCTCGGCGGAGCTGAAGGAGTTTAATGGGCGCGCGGGCAGCCTGATCATCGAGTGGCGGCGCGACAGCCGGCGGTTTCTCAATACGCCGCCGCAGTTCGGGACACGCGGGACGGGCGCCGGCTGGATGTCGCACCTGCGCCGTATCGGCATGAATCCCGGCTACCGCAAGTCGCTTATCCTCAATGCCGAGTACGCCGCCGCCGAGAAACTGCTTGCCGGTGATGCCAATTTCTGGACCGATTACATCGCGAAATGGAAGCTCCTCGATCCGATTCCCTTCGCCGTGGCCGCTGTGCCCGACACGAAACTCAATGAGCGCGACGAAGCGGAACGCGCCGGCCGCCTCGCGGCATTCGTGGAATCGCTCGAGGGTCGTTACAGCGTTGGGGATGAACAGTCGGCGATCGCGAAATACCGGAATGAGTACGACGCCGCGACTGCCGTGATCGATAAGGAAGCCGAGTCGATCGCGATGCCGAGCTTTGTGAACAATCCCCCGCTGACGCTTGACGATCAGTTGCGTTTCACCACCGAGGCGATGCCCGGCGGCGGACCGCTGGTGGCGTCCACTTTTGAGAACATGACCGCCGCCACGGTCGGTCTGGCGTTTCGGATGAACGTGATACCGGAGAATGAGCTGGTCTATGTGCCGGCGCTGCCGACGCTGTTGACCGACGTGGGGGTGATCCGCGACGGGCAGCCGGTTGCCTATGATGACATGAAGGAGGCGATTCGGCGCGAGATCGCCGAACTGCGCGCCTACTACAGCGTCAACTACCGGACGCAGCGGGCCGAGCTGGTCCTGCGTACGGGCGGCAGCGATAAGGGCGAGACCGAGACCGCGGTCGGGTGGTTGTCATCGGCGCTCTTCGAGCCCGACTGGCGCTACGAAAATATCCCGCGTTTGCGGGATGCGATCGATCTGGCGATCGCGCGCGCCCGCAACACGTTCCGCGGCCCCGAAGAGGCCTGGGTGCAGGATCCCGCCAACGCCTACTGGCGGCAGAATAATCCACTCTTGATGAGCGCCGACTGCTTCCTGACTCAGATGCACGCGCTGCACCGTCTGCGCTGGCGCCTGAAAGAGGCTGCCTCGGAAGCGGATCAGGAGGAGTTCGCGGCGTTCATGAACGGGATCGGCGATTACGCGACGCAGGTCGACCGTGACGGTCTTACGACGCTGGCGTCGCACTTGGCCGATCCCACCACCGAGGGCGGGGTCCCCGAGAGCGTGCAGCCGCATCTCAACGCGCTGCTTACGCTGACCGAGAACGGCCGGGAACTGGTGAGCGAGGCCGCCAAGGACCTGCGCCAGTCGCTCGCCGATATTCCCGATGCCAACCTCGCCGCCGACTGGAAGTACCTGTGCCGGCAGATGGTCGCCGACCTCGCGGTATCGCCGCGCACGACGCTGGCCCAACTCAACACCGTAATGGATCGCATCCGCCGGGCCGACAATGTCCGCGCCTTTGTGATCGGCAGCACGCCGGTACAGGAGGCGATCCAGCCGCGGCTCGATGCGATCACCGCCCGGCTCGGACAGACACCGTCGCAGGTGCAGACTTACAGCGACCGGCCGCACATTGTCGACCGTCTCCGTGAACGGACCCCCGATCTCACCCGTCCGGTCTATGTTGGTCTGGTCAATGAAAACACACGCTCGGGCGTGCATATCAACACGACCCCGTGCGCCAGCTATGAAGATACCGATCCCGAAACGCTGACCAAGTTTCTGTCGGCGCGTCTCTACGGCGGCGGCGGTGCGCACAGCATGTTCATGAAGACATGGGGCGCGGGACTGGCCTACTCGAACGGGTTGCGTTCGAACGAGTCGACCGGACGGCTGATCTACTACGCCGAGCGCTGTCCCGATTTGGCGCAGACGATGCAGTTCGTCGTCGATCAGTTGAAGAGCGCCCCGTATGACACATCGCTGTCCGAGTATGCGATCGCGCAGGCGTTTGCATCGTATCGTGCGGGGTCGCGCTACGAACGGCGCGGCGAAGCGATGGCCGCCGATCTCGCCGACGGGGTCACCCCCGACGCGGTGCGCCAGTTCCGACAGGGCATCCTGGCGCTGCGTGACTCGCGCGACCTCTACGGCGAACTGCACAACCGGATGGAGTACACCTACGGCGAGGTGCTCCCGGGCTACGGCCCGACCGGCGCCGAGTCGCCGGGCGCGATCTACTTCGTCATCGGTCCGGAGAAGCAGTTCCAGTCGTACGAAGAGTATCTCCACTCCGCCGAGGGCAAGGATGTCATCCTGCACAGGCTCTACCCGCGGGACTACTGGTTGGCGGCCTCTCTCAACTAAGAGGTGCGGATGATCATTGGCACGACCGGCCCGGCGGCAACGCCGGGCCGTTGATATAAGTGCCACAGGGTGGGGAACGATCTTTCTCAAGGCATCCTAAAAGCCCAATTGTGCCGTTACCCCGAAGCGGACGTAATAGAACGTGTCGAAGACATCGTTGTCGAAACCTTCCGAGGTTGTACCTGTCCAGAAGATGAGCCCCGGGGTAGCCTCGAGACCCAGGCGGAACGGGTCGGCCTGAATCAGATTCCAGCCCAGACCGACGTACAGATCCAAGCCCTTCAGCCAGTCGGTTTCGATTGTCTCGTCCCCCACGGAGATAGGGTTCTTGTAGTCCCAGCCCATGTATGTCCAGTTCAGGCCGGCGACGAAGTACTGCCCCATGAACGTGTGCTGCGGAGTGGTAAAGAACTTCACCGCAGCCCCGAGCTGGAGCAGGGCGACGCCGTCCTCAAGCGACTTGCTCAGGTAGCTCGTCTTCTGAATCGGGACATTGACGCCTGCCGCCCGCGCTTCCAGCTTGACGCGCTCGCTGATAAAGCCGCCGACCGTGAACATGCCATGGCGAAAACCGTAAAAGTCATCACCTCTCAGGGGGCCGGCACCGAAGGCAAAACCGAAGTGCTCCGCTCTGAATTCTTCCAGCTCGGCATCCGCTTCAGACGTCGTATCTGGTGTCCAGTAGTCTGCGCTGACCGTCAGTGGGATACTCTCGATCAGAGGACGCTCCTCGTCGTCTGTGTCATCCCGGTCATCGGACTCCGTGTCGGCCTTGGGGTATTTGTCGTTATTCTCGTCTGAGGCCTCATCCATTGCGTCACTCAGGCTGCCGCGACGCGTATTGCTCGAACCGGAACAGCCCACTGTGAAGCCCAGGATCAGAACCGCGACCACACTCGGCACCGGCCAACGGAGCACATGCCACCACTTCGCCAGGCTCATGAGACACCTTCGCTTCTGCCGCCCCCGCGGAAAAGACGATAACATCCGCGCTAGTCCAAACACCGTATCTATTAGAGGCATGTCAAGTCCGATTCGACCGCTACGTGTCCGATTGGTATGCATCACCGTATGAACGAGGTGACCGTACCGTCTGTCAGACACGCGACCGCCGGGGTCTCGGAGCACCCGCGTACGATGATCCTCAACGCGTCGCGCGGAACCGCACTGAGATCCACATCCCCTTTGACACGCCACTCCCGTTCGGCGGGCCAGAGGTTGGGTTCCATACCGATGCGGTGGGCGAAAAGCCTCTCGTCGCCTGGCAGCGACCGCCACTGTTTTGCAGAAACATAACGGACCGCCCGTGTGCCGATTCGTTCGGCAACATCCCCGCGGATCGCGATCCCGTAGGGTTCGAATGCCCAGCGCGCCCAGCGCGCACGCCAGCGCATGAGCGGGATCGACTCAACCGGCGACAATTCGGTGAACGCCACCATCGGTGTTGCGCCGGCGATGCGCCACGACGAGGCGCGCAGGGTCCTCTCGTCCAGTATCCGACGAAGGGTGTCGCATGCCGAGCGGCAGTACCGATCACCCGAGCCGACCATGTCGCTGTAGAACTGCGCACGTGTCTCGCCGGGCCAGGGGCCGTGTGAGCTGCGTGTCCAGTGGATGATGAAATCGCCGGACCAGGCACGCATCGTATCAGTCAGGCGATCGATATCGACCAGCGATCGTTCGTGGTGTGGCTGCGGTCGGTGTGCCGTGGTGAACCGGTTATCGATGATCTGGTCCGGTCTGATCTGTTGCAGGAGCATTGCCAGTTGTCCGCCGGGGTTCAGACTGATCGGGAGAATGATATCGGCACGTTCGATGATAGCCCGGTCGCGTTCGGGCCACCATGACTTGGGATTACGGGATTCGGTGCCCGCGGCAATCTGATGGGTCGTTACGCGTTGCGGGTCCAGATCGAAGTCGGCGATCAGGTTCTCTGTCGGGCCGGCCGGCACGACGAGTTCGAGACAGCCGCCGTGGGGACCTACGTTCCACGTCACCAGTTCCCAAGTGTTCATGCCGATGCTCGACATGACCGTCCAGCCCTGTGCGGCGGCGTACTTCACCGCGGCAACCGTTTGCCGCACCCACGGATCATTCCCGACCGGGGTCTTGGTCTGCCGCGAGTTTAGAATAGCGACACGGGTCATAGTGTGCTCTGGTGTACGGCGATGTTGCCATAATGAAAGAAAAGGAGACAGGGTAGGGCAAGTGCTTTTGCAGAGGGACGGGGCGGACTGCCGGTACAGGCCGAATGATCAGACCAGCCCCAGCGCCCGCACCGTCTGCGCTACGGCGAAGCAGACACCGATCGCGATACCGAGCGGGAGGAAGATCGACAGGAGGGTCCACTTGACGGACTTGGTCTCCCGGTAGATCGTCAGCATCGCGGTGCCACAGGGGTAGTGGAGCAGAGAGAAGAGCATCACGCAGACGGCCGTCAGCCAGGTCCAGCCGTTCTGATCGACCAGCAATGTCTTGAGCGCGCTCAGCGAATCAAGTTGGAGCATCGCCCCGGCGCCGACATAGGCCATGATCATGATCGGCATCACGATCTCGTTGGCGGGGAGACCGAGGATGAACGCCATCAGGATAATGCCGTCGAGACCGAGCGCCCGCCCGAAACCATCGAGCGCGTCGCTGGCGTGGTACAGCAGCGCCTTGTCACCGATTGTGATGCGGGCCAGAAGCCAGGTGATTCCGCCGACCGGAGCGGCGACTATCACGGCCCGCCAAAGGACCGTCAGGGTCCGGTCGATCAGCGCGCGCACCAGGATGCGTCCGATCGCTGGACGCCGGAACGGCGGCAGTTCGAGAGTGAACTCCGACGGCAACCCCCGCAGAACAGTCTTCGAGAGGACCCACGAGACGGTGAGCGTGACGAAGACACCGAACAACACGAGCGCCGCCAGCGCCGCGGCCGCGATGGTTGTCTGCGCCGCGACCACCGCGCCACCGACGAAGAGCGTGGCCATTGTGATCAACGTCGGCCAGCGCCCGTTGCAGGGCATGAAGTTGTTGGTGATAATGGCCAGTGTCCGTTCGCGGGGTGAATCGATAATCCGACAGGCGATGACACCCGCCGCATTGCACCCGAATCCCATCGCCATCGTCAGCGCCTGTTTACCGTGGGTGCCTGCTTTCTGAAAGAGGCGGTCGAGATTGAATGCGACGCGGGGCAGATAACCGAGATCCTCGAGCAACGTGAACAACGGGAAGAAGATCGCCATCGGCGGGAGCATCACCGCCACGACCCACGCTAAGCCGCGATAGACGCCGAGCACCAGAAAACCGTGCAGCCAGTCGGGCGCGCCCACCGCCTGGAACAACAGGGTGAGCTGACTCTCAATCCAGAACAAGCCGGTCGCCAGCAGCGCCGAGGGAACATTGGCTCCCGCGATCGTGACCCAGAGAATAATCGCGAGCACCGCCAGCATCGAGCCGAGACCGAGGATCCGACTGGTGGTCAGCCGGTCGATCCAATCGGTCAGCCGACCCGACGGCGCGGCGGCGTCCTGCCGCACCGTGCGCGACGCGATCTGTTCGGCCCGTCCGTAGAGCGCGGTCACCATCCGGTCGCCGTTCGACTTGTCGGCCAGACGCGACACGTCATTCTGCAGTGCGGCGACTGTTTCGCGGTGGTCGGAGTCGGTCATGTTGTTTCCGCCGGTACCGGTGAGGCGTTGATTTCTTTCGCGTGCGCAACGGCCCGGGGTAGGATCGTGCGATCACCCTCCAGAAGACGCAGCGCCACCCAGCGTGCCGGGAGAGCGTTGCCGACCAGCGATGCGATGCGGGGAACAAGTTCGGCAACCTGTCTTTCGATCTCTTCAGAGTACTCGACCATGCGCGGTTTCGGCACCAGTCTGCCGGAGGCGACCTCGTCGATCAGGTCTTTGAGTTCGTTGATCCCGCGCTTGGCGCGCGCCACGGTGCCGACCACCGGGACACCCAGTTCCGCGGCGAGACCGTCGAGGTCAACCGTGATCTTCTTGCGCTTCGCTTCGTCGAGGAGGTTCACGCACACAATCAGCCGTTCGGTAATCTCGGCGGTCTGCAGCGCGAGATTGAGATTGCGTTCGAGCGCGGTCGCGTCGACCACAACCACCGTCACCTCGGGGCGCCCGAAACAGATGAAATCGCGCGCGACTTCTTCCTCGGCCGAACGCGCCGAAAGGGAATAGGTGCCAGGGAGGTCGATCACGCAGAACATACGGCCGTTGTGGGCAAACGACCCTTCGGCCCGCGCGACCGTCTTGCCGGGCCAGTTCCCGGTATGCTGGCGCAATCCGGTCAGGGCGTTGAACACCGAGGTCTTGCCGACATTGGGATTGCCCGCCAGCGCGACGGTCGTCGCATGTTCGCCGTGCGCCAGTTGCGCGCCGGCACAACTGGCGATTCCGCAGGAGCGGCAGCCGATGTCGGGAGACTTGGCCATAAGCTCTAACGTTCGATCAGAATCTGACGGGCATCGACCCCGCGCAATGCGATCGTCGCGCCGCGCACACGATAAGCGACCGGATCGCCGAGCGGGCTGCGGCGCACCACTTCAATCAGCGTTCCCGGCACAAACCCCAAGTCGAGAAACCGGCGGCGCCCCGACCCGGTGGCCGCCAAGCCGGTCACCCGGACACTTTCCCCGACTTGTGCATCCCAGAGTGTCATCGTTTCAACCCACGTTACTGTCCATGTCGGCCGGTCGCCTTCCGTTCCGGCAGATGGGCGAAATCGGACACCGTCTCCGACTGCTGTCGCGCGAAATCGTCGATCACCGTCCGGCGCGATGCGTCCAGCTCATCGATGTAGTTAAGGAATTCGTGCAAACGTTGCGAGGCCAAAGGCGAGAGGCCGTGCTCGATCCGGCAGGCATCGACCCGCGCCTGCGCCTCGCTGACCCCTAAGATCCGGGTCAGGAAGCTGATCGTATCCCTGTGCCGGTGGGCCAGATTCTCAGCGGCCCGAAGCCCCTTCGGGGTCAACCGGACCAGCCCCCGCGACCGGTGATCGACATATCCCAACTCGGCCAACCGGCGCACGGTCCGGGTCACAGTCGGCAGTCGGCACCCCAGCCGCCCGGCGATATCCTTGGCCCGCACCCCACCCCCAAGGGGCTGATCGAGGCGGTAGATCGTCTCGAGGTAGTCTTCCTGGGTGGGGGTGAGGGGCATGAGTTAGCTGAGGGTAAGTACGTGATGGGAAGCTGCGTGTTTGGGGTCGAGGAGGTAGAATTGGGATTTGCAGGTGGCTTACCAGCGGAACCTTGGGCGGTCCGTCGGGCGCCTATTTGCTATCAGGCGAGCACGTAGGATCGCCGCGGAGTACTCAGGGATGATATACCCGGCCCGTCGCAACCCGATATTAGCCAACGCGTTCAGGACGCGTTCTGGCTATCGTTATCCAACGGTAGTATATGCCTCGTAACGCCCCAGCCCCCCTTACGGCGCACACGCATTACAGAACTGCCCCGCCGGATCGGCGCCGCGGAAGGCGACGTTGACCGACTTGACCACATCGAGCACATCGGTGTACCCGGTGCAGTCGACGTCGGTCCGCTCAAACGGGCAAGCGGCGTCGGAGCGGGAGGTGTCTATTGTCCGTGCTGGTGTTGGCGTCCTGTCTTGTCTACTTCTTAACCCGCAAGAACAAATACACCCACGGACGCAGCATCGACCACCAGCCGGTGATCGCTTTGATCTTGGAGTAGTTCTTCATCGAGACGGGGTAGGTCATTGCCACCGGAGCCTCGGTGACGCGGTAGCCGAGCTTGATCGCGTAGTAGTGGATGTAATACTCCATCTCGTACTTGTCGAGCCACTGCTGCGTGACGTCGAGACGCGGATCGCGTACGATCGCGAGACGGTAGGCCCGCAGGCCGCAGGTGACGTCGGTGCCGTTGAAACCGGTCAGTATCGAGATGACCTTGGTCAGAGCGGGTATCGCGTAGCGACGGAACGCGGGGAGGTTCTCGAAGCGGCCGCCCTTCAAGTAGCGCGACCCCTGCACGTAATCGTAACCCTCCTCGAGGATCGGCCGCAGGAGCTCGGGGACGTCGGTGGGATGCATCTTCCCGTTGCCCGCCATCGGGATGAAGATGTCGTAGTCGTGGGTGTCGGCGAATGCGAACGCGGTCCGGAAGGCGGCGCCGATGCCGCGGTTGGTCTCGTGGCGCAGGTGCGCGAACGGAAACTGGCCGATGATCGCGCCGGCCCCGTCGGTCGAGCCGTCGTCGACGACCAGCACATCGTAATTGCGTTCGGCCGGGAAACGGCTGAGCGTCTGGCGGAGTTTCTCCCCCTCGTTGTAGACGAAGACGCACGCGAGGATCTTCGGTGAACCGCTCGCGCGTTCGCTGCTCATTGCTCGTGGGAAACGATGTGTGACGCTGCGATTTCGGGTTTGCTGTGACGGGCGGGAGCCGTGGTACTGCGGTCGATCCGCCGCGCGAGACAGATACTCCCGCTACCCGTCGCCGGCCCGGGCCGCCGCCGCGACCATCGAACGGGCGCGCTGGTCGGTCGGGTAATACTCGAGCCACTTGGCGGCGGCGCGTCCCGCCTCCTGCACCTTCCCGTGACGCGACAGAAAGCCTATATACTCCTGGAAGATCACACCCTCATACGGGTTCAAGTAGAAGGAGCGTTCGAGCGATCGCTCGGCCTCTTCCTCGAGTCCGGCCAGCTCCTGCATCTTGCCCCAGAAGTACCAGTAGAGCCGGGTCGTGGGCATCACCCGCACATATTCGCCGATTGTTTCAACGCCGGCCTGGATGATCGAATCGGCCGCCACCGTGTCGCCCTGGGCGTACAGCATAGCGGAGAGACTGGAGTGGACACGGTAATAGTAGGGGAAGGTGGTCGCGGCCTTGCGCGTCCAGTGTTCCCACTTCGCGCTGTCGCCGTTACGGCGGTAGTAGTCGGCCAGCGCGAGCATGCGTTCCGGGAAGGCGATTGCGAGCCCGGCCGCGTTGTCGTCGAGACCGATGGTCGGATCATCGTAACCGCGAAACAGAAACACCGAGTCCATCAGCATCGCGGTGCGCTCGTAATCCATGTCGCTATAGGAGACCTCACGGACGGCCTGATGCACCTGGCCGACCAGCCGGTCGTGT
>DATKYL010000035.1:0-4532 GCA_035528515.1 Acidobacteriota bacterium
TGAGAATCAGTGTATACACGGGTGTCAGTAGACACAAGCACTAACAGGCGTGCTCAACTACTTTATCAGGCGATGCGCGTAACCATCGAGGGGGGGGGTGACTTAGCATGTAGGTCAGGAGCCCCGCGCCGGAGACGCTGACAGAGACGGCCGGTGTCTGTGCGCGCGGTGCTCCTGACCTACGCCACTGCCGGAGTGAGTGCCTTACGAGAAGCGCCTGGCGAGTCCCGGATCATGATCAGCGAAGCGAGTCGCGTGGATCGCTGCTTCCGGTCTCAGTTGTAGAAAGGCTCGCGAGGCCGATCATGCCTCGCGAGCCTTTGAAGACGTCTGATCTCTTCACCTACGGCGCACAGGGATCGCAGTACTGCACCCCCGGCTCGCCGCCACGGAACGTGACGTTGACGATCTTGACCACGTCGATCACATCGGTGACCCCGTCGCAGCTTACGTCGGTCTGTGCGTAGGGACACGACTCGCCGAAGACCGGCTCGGCACCGCGGAAGGCGGTATTGACGGCATGTACGACGTCGAGGATGTCCGCCAGACCGTCACACTCCGGATCGCCGTGACAGGCACAGAGGCACGGAGAACAGGCGTCGCCGACACCGTTTGCGTCGGCGTCAGCCTGAGTGGGATTGTACGTCACCGGGCAGTTGTCGCATCCGGCCCGGAACACGTCGCCGTCGGTATCGCCGAGCAGGTAGGTGTAGGCGCGGCCGGAATTGCTTGCCACCGCGTCGTTCCAGTAGGCGCCAACCACCAGGTCATGAACACCGTCGCCGTCGAAATCGCCGGACCCGGAGATGCCGCAGCCGTACCAGTCGTAGATGGACTCCCCGTCGGAGATGTAGAACACATAGGCGCCGATGCCGTAATAGGCGAAGACCTGCGGCCGACCGGGCGCGGAGATCGCGAAGTCTGCGTGCCCGTCGGCATCGACGTCGCCCAGTCCGGTGACTGCCGCGCCGAAGTGGTCGTCCGTTCCCGAACCCTCAAGCCTGTACAGAAGAGGACCCTGTCCTGAGTAAACGTACGCGCTGCCGTCGTTCGGTGCGTGGACCGAATCGTAGGGTGCCCCCACGATGACATCATCGTAACCGTCGTTATTGACATCGCCCGGACCGGCCACCGAATGTCCGAACTGGTCACGGGCACTCTGGCCGGTCAGCGTGTGCGTGTAGAGGTCAAACAGCGCGGTGCGAATGTATACGCGGCCGGTGTAGTCGCCGTAAGCGTCGTGGTAAGGCGCACCGATGATCACCTCGAGCAGACCGTCGTCGTTCACGTCACCGGCACCGGCGACCGCGTAACCGAAGAAGTCGCCGCCATTCTCGCCGACCAGCGTTCGAATCTCGGTACCGGTCTGCCCCGAGAAGATCGTGGCATACCCCGGCCCGCCGGTTTCGTACTGCGTGGCGCCGACAATGAGGTCCCCCACCATGTCGCCGTCAATATCGTCGATGCCCGCCACCGATGTCCCGAAGTAGTCGGCCATGCCGCTGCCGGAGAAGATCATGTCGGCGCTGGCCGCGGGAACCACCATCGGGAACGGACCCGGCCCGCCGTAGAACACATAGGCCCGGCCCGAATTGAATGTGACCGCGTCATTGGCCATCGCGCCAATAATGACGTCGTCGTATTCGTCGCCGTTAAGGTCGCCGGCATCCGCCACCGAGCAGCCGAACCAGTCCCCGCCGGCCTGGCCGGTAAACGTGTACATGAGGCTGCCGTCGAATCCCGAGTAGACATAAGCCTCGCCGGGGGCGCTGGCGCCGAGCTGGAGGCCTTCGCGCCCGACGAGGATATCGCCGTAGCCGTCGTGGTTCATGTCCCCGGCGCCGCTGACCCGCCACCCCAGACGGTGGCCGAGCCCGGTGCCGCTGAAAACGTACGTGGCGTCGTTACATTCGCAGGCGTCGCCGATGCTGTTGCCGTTACCGTCATCCTGTCCTGGGTTGCTGATGGAGGGGCAGTTGTCGACTTCGCCGCAGTAACCGTCGCCGTCGATGTCGTTCTGCGGATCCATCGGGCACACGTCGCAGGCATCGCCCAGCCCGTCGTGGTCCTCATCCGCCTGGTCGGGGTTGACCAGGCCGAGACAGTTGTCGCAGGCGTCCCCGTCGCCGTCGCCGTCCTCATCCTCCTGCCCGGGATTGAATCGCAAGGCGCAGTTGTCGTCGGCGTTGGCGATCCCGTCGTTATCGTAATCGCCGAGGTTGGACGCCCAGTAAACGTTGGCCAGCGACGCTTTGATCATCCGCGTCATGTAATCGAAGTTCATGTATGACGTGCTGTCACGCGAGGTGTGATAGACGGTGGAGAAGTTGTACTCCGCCAGAAAACAGGCGTCAAAGCCGTTCTGAGTGAACGGATAGTGGTCCGATCCGCCGGAATTGCTCTGCAACGTGCCGGTGATCCCCACCAGTGGCTGCGCCAGGTCGATCCACGACTGGGCATACTGCGAAGCGTAGCCATTGTAGAGGTTGGCCTCGCTGTCGTTTTCGAAGTGACCGATCATGTCCATGTTCCACATTGTCAGGATCAGGTCCCCGTTAATAGCCGCCTGGTCGGCGTGATACCATGAACCGTACAGCCCCCACTCCTCAGCGTCGTACGTCACGAATACAAAGGTCACTTCCGTCTCAATCTGGCTGAGGACACGCGCGATTTCGAGCACACCGACCGTGCCGCTGCCGTTGTCGTCGGCCCCCGGCGACCCGCTCACCGCATCGTAGTGCGCCCCCACGATGATCTGCAGGTCGGGATATGATACCCCCGGTTTCACCGCCATCACGTTGTATCCGATCCCCCCGGGAATCGAAGCAGTGAAGTCATCGGCGTAAACCGAGTCGTAGCCGAAGCCCTCGAACTTCGAAATCAGCCAGTCCCGCGCCGCATGGATCGAATCCGATCCCGCCACCCGCTCCTGGAACGCCTGCAACCGGTACAGATACGCCTCGGCCGAGTCCTGACTGACCCGCGCGATCAACGAATCCAGGTCCATCGGCGGGGCGATGGCCAGCGCCCCTTCTGAGGGCGGTTCGGCATAGGTGATTTTCAGGTGATCGTTGTGAATCGGCAGAATCTCCAGCGGCCGGCCCGTTGGCTCCAGATCCTGCGGGCTGACCCGCAGCAGACGCAGGCCGTCCTGTTCGAAAAGGACGTTGTACTTGCGGACATTGACATCGTCCCGGCGCCGGTCGATCGCCAGTTGGTCCTTGGTCAGGCCGGAAGCGATCATCTCGTTGTCGAGCATATAGCGATCAAGATCGTCCGCCGTCTCCGATCCACCGAGAATCAGGTAGGCGTTCCCGGTCCGCAGCACCGGTTCCCCGCGCACCTCCTCGAGCAAACGGGCATCCCCAGAACTGTGCAGTGTAACCCGATACAGATCATCCGCCGAAGCGGCGGACGCAGAGATGGTGATCATGAGCAGCGCACCTAAGAGGTTCTTCATTGTGGCACCTTTTGTTATTGTGATCGGCAGAACAACCAGGTTTGACCGTGACGTACGTTGGCGGCTGGTCATGAGGGCCCGGTAGCAGGACCGGCCTAAAAACACCCACCATAATGGAATATACCTCAAATCCGCCCCCGGACAAGATCGAATCAAAAGCACCAGTAGAAAAGTCCTGATTGCGATCACAGGCGGTCCTGACGCACCACCAGGCACAAAGTAACAGTCATTGGGTCCTGTTTGTGTCCTCCCTGTGTCCGGGGCCTCGTCTCTCCGATTGTCCCGACTGACCCGGCTCTCTATATTCAGTCGCCGATGGGTTCTCCAGGAAACGCGCTCCTCGGCAACGACCAATCGAAACGACGCTAACCGAGATTCCTCTGAGAGGAGGTCTGAGTCTTATGGACGCAGATCGTAATCTGACAGCTAAGAACTCCTGCCGGTTCGGCGCGGTGATCACGATTGCCGTTCTCGTAATCTGCTGGTGCGGTACGGCTTCGGGAACCGGGGACGTGATGACGGTCCGGGATGTGGCCAAACTGCGCAGTGCCGGATCGGTGGTCATATCGCCGCAGGGCGACCTGGTCGCCTACTTGCTGAGAGTGCCCCGCGAGCCGTTCAAGGATGACAACGGCTCGGCGTGGTCGGAACTGCACGTCGTCGGGCCTGACGGTGTCTCACGGCCGTTCGTCACCGGGGAGGTCACGGTCGGCGGCATCGCCTGGTCACCCGACGGTCGGGGAATATCCTTCCTTGCCAAACGCGGCGACGATGATGAAAAGTGTATCTATCTGATCCCGGTAGACGGCGGCGAGGCCCGGAAGATCGTTGAGCACGAAACCGGCATCAGCAGCTACTCGTGGAGCGGCGACGGCAAACAGATCGCCTTCCTCGCGACCGAGGAGACACCCGAGGAGATCGAGGATCTCAAGGACGATGGATTCAACCAGGAGATCTACGAGGAAGATGTCAAACCCACCCGCGTCTGGGTTGTCGATATGGAAAGCGCGGACCGGACAGCCCGCATGCTCGATCTCCCCGGTTCGGCGTCGACTCTGACATGGAGCCCGGC
>DATKYL010000036.1:0-4109 GCA_035528515.1 Acidobacteriota bacterium
CGCCGACTACGCCGCGACCGAGGCGGTCCTGTCATTCGCTCTCGGTATCCAGCCGCGCCTGATCTCTAATCTCCGCCTGCGGGCGCAACTCGGAGTGGACTATTTCACCGGCCTCGGCGCCGACTTCGCCGACGCGGTAAACAACGAACGATCCCGGGCACAGTTGTGGCTCACGGTCGGCGTTGCGCTGCCGTTTGGCGGCGGCACAGGGCCGTCGGTTCAGACGCACAACGATATCCCGGCGCAAACACCCGCACCAGACACGAACGCCGCCACTGTCGCCCAGGAGATTGCCGCCCCCCAGGCCGTTGTTGACGCCGACAACGACGGCGTTCCCGACACGAAAGACCAATGTCCCGGCACGCCAACCGGCGCCATCGTCGACCGTCACGGTTGCCCGCTCGATGGCGACGGCGACGGCGTCTACGATGGTCTCGATCGTTGTCCGGGGACCGCGCCGGGGCTGAGAGCGCGTGTCGACAGCTTCGGCTGCCCGACCGCCGAAGCGATCCCCAGCATCCCGATAGAAGAGAAAACGGTTATCGTGACCGAGTTCCCGCCGGCGGACTCGACGGCCGACGAACCCGCCGCGCCCGCCGACACGTCAACCGCACCAGTCGAGGGCACGGACGAACGCGTCGAGGCGACCGCTCCCGCAGTAGTGGCCGACAAACCGGCCGAACCGGCTGATGCGACCAATGCGTCTGATACGACTGATGCGACTGATGCGACTGATGCGACCGCTACCACCACTACGACCGATGCGACCGACACGCCGGCCCAGGCAAGCGACACAGCGTCCGCAGCCCCGAACCAGCGCCCGTCGCTCTCCATCGGATCGACTCAGGTCGATTCCGACGGGGATGGGATCCCCGATGATCACGACTGGTGTCCCAACACGCTGAAGGGTCTGTCGGTTGACCGGCACGGCTGCCTGATCATGACCCAATTGCAGCGGCGCCTGATCCTCCACGTTTCCTATCTTCCCGGCACCACCGCCCCTGACGCGACCAGTCTCGCGGTCCTCGACGATCTGATCGTGCGCCTGAAACGCGAGCCGGAGGTCCAGGTAACGGTCGAGGGATTCACCGACAACATCGGCCGCGACGACGACAACCTCGCCGTCTCCCAGAAACGCGCCGACCGCATCAGAGCTTACATGGTCAGAAAAGGTATCGCCGCCGCCCGCATCACGGCAATCGGCCGCGGCGAAACCGATTTCATCGCCGACAACGCCACCGCCGACGGCCGCCAGAAGAACCGCCGGATTGAGATTTCCTTCCAGCGGCCGTGAACGATGTGGCCCTGCCAAAGTAGGGGCGTATTGCATACGCCCCAACCCGCACGGATTGCGCACGATCTCACGTTTTATGGAATCGGCTTGCGCCGCTCGATCTGACGAATCTTGAAGACCAGCATCAGTGCTACGAAGAGAATCAACGGAATCGCAAACGCCAATCCGATCCGACGCAGCTTGAGGTCCCACAACGCGGCGTCACCGTGGCCGATTACATTTTCCGTCTCGGTCAGACCCGCGCTGATGACTTCGTTGAACTTCTCCGGGTTGAAGTAATGCACCGCGGTGCGCGCCTTGATCAGCGCGTCGTCGGCGGCATGAAGATCAAACTTGCCCAGCGCCACGTCGACACCGCCGCGTTCGGCCCGTTCGAGCCGTTCGTGTGCGATCGCCAGCATTGTCTTGAGCGAATCAAGACCGGCGGCGATCCCCGCGGCTGTCTGATACCCGGGCTCGCCCTCCGCGTGACACTCGATGCACAATGATTCGCTGCTCACGCCGACCTTGTCGTCGGTCAGATGCTGAATGTCGTGGTGGCCGTGGCAGGTCACGCACTCGCCGATTTCCATCTCGGCGTACGCGTCCTTGTGCGGACTCTGGTTGAAGAAATCGCGATTGTTGGCGTGGCATTCGCCGCACACTTCCGACGTGGAGGTCAGCCCCGGCGGCGTGGCCCCGTGGTTCCCGTGACAACTATTGCAGGTCGGCGCCGCCAGATCGCCCTCTTCGAGCAGCTTGCGCCCATGTATCGAAGCGCTGTACAACGCCAACTGGTCGGTGGGAATGCCGTACGGCGCCATGCGGTCCGGGTCGGCGTGGCACCGCGCGCAGGTTGCCGCCACGTTGGTCTTGTACGTCGGCGACCGCGTGTCGGAGGCCGGCAGTATCCCGTGCACACCGTGGCACGATGTGCAGGTGGCGACCTTCTCATCCCCCTTGGCCAGCGCCTTGCCGTGGTAGCTCGAACGATACTCGAGCAACTGATCGACACGCAGCTTGGGGCTGTAATTCTTCATGTACTCGACATCGGAATGACAGCGCGCACACAACTCGGGGATCGCCTCCGGACGTGGGGCACCTCTATATCCCTTGGAACGGCTGTGTGCCAGACGCGGATCGTTTTCGGTGAAACCGCGCGACGCGTCGCCGCCGTGACAGTCGGTGCAGCTCACGTTCTTCGCGGCGTGGATATCGTCCGGGTATCTGATTGCCGGCTGACGCAACCGCTCGGTTGTCTGGGCGCTGTGGCAATTGATACAACTGTTCGGAGTCTGCGCCGCTCCCGCCGGTACAACGCACCACAGTCCGACGACCAGCGCGAACGCCGCGCCGCACCGGATCGACCGCCGCCCATTTCCCGCAACCTGCATCACGCCACGTATCCCAGAATGGTGAAGAGAATGATATAGCCGATCCCAATCCACCCGATCGCAGTGAACAGCGCGCCACGTTCCTCACGCGATGCCCGACGATCCAAGAACGGCACCAACACCAGCGCAAGTCCCGCGAGCGCAAAACCGGCGATGCCGATCAACTCGCCGTCGATGAACAGAACCTTGCCGGGGATGTACTTCAGCGTCTGGAACATGAACACGAAGAACCACTCGGGACGAATACCCGCCGGGGCCGACGCTAACGGATCGGCCTTCACCCCCAGTTCCCAAGGGAAAAGCGATGCCAAAAGCACCAACAAACCGAGTGCCAGCGTCCAGCCGACCAGATCACGCAACGCGAAGTTGGGCATAAACGGCATCTGCCGGCAGGTCTTGTATTCTGGGCCGATCGGCACGCTCATGCCCTGCTTCTGCACCAGCACCAGATGGGTGAGAAGGAAGAAGGTGGTGATCATCGGCAGGATCGCCACATGCACACCGAAAAACCGGGTCAGCGTCGCGCCGGTGACATCCTCACCGCCGCGCGCCACTTCCAAAAGCCACCCGCCGACCAGCGGCACCTGCCCGAGAATATCGGTCCCGACCTTGGTCGCGAAATAGGCCAGTTGGTTCCAGGGGAGAAGGTACCCGGAAAATCCGAACCCCAATGACAGAAACAAAAGCATCGCCCCCGATACCCAGGTGATCTCCCGCGGCTTGCGGAAGCCGCGCAGGAGAAAGACCGAGAACATGTGCACGAAGGCGAAGAAGATCAGCAGGTTCGCCGCCCACGAGTGAATCGAGCGGACCAGCCACCCGAACGGCACATCGGTCATGATGAACTGCACCGACTCGAAGGCCGCCTCGGCGGTCGGACGGTAGTACAGCAGGAGAAAGATGCCGGAGATCACCTGCACGAGAAAGCAAAACAGAGTCATGCCGCCAAGGTAGTACCAGAGCGAATGCCGGTGCATCGGCACCTGCTTCTTGCGCGCCAGATCACTCAGGGCCGAGAGACTCAGACGCTCATCGAGCCAGGCGGCGATGCGGGATTGGTTCATCGGCACGTTCACGCTCGCGTAACGATGATATCATCGCCGCGCACACGGACATCGTACTGCGTCAGCGGCGCGGGCGGCGGGCCGGCGATGTTCTTGCCGTTCAGGTCGTAGTGCCCGTTGTGGCACGCACACCAGATGTGCTCGAGGTCGGGACGGTACTGCACGTTGCAGTCTAAATGAGTGCAGGTGGCGCTGAAAGCACGGTATTCGCCGCGGGCGGTCAGGACCAGAAGCGCCGGATCTTTGCCGAAACGGAACAACTTGCCGGTGTTGGGCGCCAGCTCACCCACTTTGGCGGCCACCACCGACGAGACTGACGCCTCCGGTTGCCGCGGCGGCATCACGAACCGCAGAATCGGGTAGACGATCGCTCCTAAG
>DATKYL010000037.1:0-4384 GCA_035528515.1 Acidobacteriota bacterium
GGGTCGCTGTGGCCTGTGTGCCACGCCCGCCCGGCTCGGCGGCGTGGGGGGGAGACCGCTGCTTCCGTGGTCGGCAACCGCTCCAAGATCTCCACAGTACTTACCGTCGACTCACTCCGGTTATTCCCCGCGACCGTGTGATATTTTCAATCTGCCGGAATCGCCCACTGGGATGTGTGGCTAAGTCATTCGTGTACCGTCGGATACGCCGGATAATCCGGGGGCGGCCAATCTCCTTTCCGGGCATACTGACTGTCCCGATCCTTGACCGATAGCAGGCCGCATTCCCTTCTTGTGCCGGGATGGTTCCACTGTGCCCTGCCGCCCTGCGCGGGCGACCTGTCAGAGAGAGATCGGAGGCGAATGGTGAGGATTGTGCGTTTGTCCGGAGGGTTGTGTGTCGTGCCTGCCCTGTTAGTTGTTCTCGCCCTCTCATGCGGCGACGACAGCACGAAACACGAGGACGTGACCTGGGTCTGGACCGCCGAACGCACGGGCGGCCCGAATCTCATCTCCACTTGGGCCTACGCCGCCGACGGCGTCTTTGTTATCGGCCGCGAAGGCACGATTCTCCGGCATGACGGCAGCGAGTGGACCGAGATGGCATCGGGCGTGTCGGTTGTTCTGGCGTCGGTCTGGGGGAGCGCGGTAAACAACGTCTTTGCGGTGGGCGAAGCAGGAACCATCCTGCACTATGACGGCGCTGCCTGGACGCCGATGAACAGCGGCACCACCGTCTACCTGCACGGTGTCTGGGGTAGCGCAGGGAACGACGTCTATGCCGTCGGGGACGGCGGCACGATTCTCCATTACGACGGTGCCGAGTGGACCTCTGAGACCAGCGGCACGGAGACCGTTCTCCTTAGCCTCTGGGGGAGTTCACCAGACGATGTGATCGTGGTGGGACAGGAAGGTGTCTTCCTCCACTATGACGGCAGCGAATGGACACCGATGGCGAGCGAGATCACCAGCCGGATCAGCGAGATTTGGGGGGCGGCACCTGACGACATCTTCGCCGTCGGCGCCTATCGGATCATGCACTACGACGGCTCTGAATGGACCATCATGGCCGAGGTCGACACCGGCTGGCTCGGCGGCGTGGCGGGTCGGACCGGCACCGATGTCTTTGCCGTCGGCCAGGGCGCCGCGGTCTGGCACTACGACGGCGACGCCTGGACTGTCATGACCGCGGTGACGGAAAGTAATCTGGCGGATGTCTGCGTGCTCCCGGGCGGCGAGATACTTGCCGTCGGCTCCGGGGGCACCATTCTGCGCTACGCCCCGGAGTAGGCGCCGGCATATCCTGGAACACAAAGCCCGTGAGGTCGGAGCCGACCTCACGGGCTTTGTCATGCACGTCGAAACGGGTTCGCCTACGGGCACGGGTCGCAGAAATTCGTTCCCGGTTCGCCGCCCCGGAAGGCCACGTTGACGAACTTCACGACATCGATGACGTTCGTGAAACCACCGCAATCGACGTCGGTGTCCTCGTACGGACATAGCGGGTTTGGATCTTCAATCGGCAGACCGCCGCGAAACGCCACGTTGACCGCCTGCACCACGTCGAGGACATTCGTCACACCGTCACATGAAGGATCGGCATGACACTCGCAGGCGCAATCGACGCTGGTCGTGTCGGTGCCGTACCAGTATCCGGTCCCGGCTTCGTAGTTGTCGCTCGTCCCGGTGCCAGTCGCCGACTGGGCGACCGACGCGTTGGCGGCGTACAGGTTGCCCCCTCCGCCGACCTGCATCGCGCCGCCGCTGTTGACCGAGTGCCAGGGAATCGCGTAGACCGGAACGCTTTCGGAACCGGCCGGTGCGGCGAACAGTGCCTCGGCGTCCGACAAGCTGACGTCACCCTGATCCGTGATCTGGCTGTCAGGCGGTAGGAGAGATCGGTCACGCGCGATGTCAATGGATTGGGTCACCGTCCCGGAACTGGCACCGACCCGTTGGGCGCTGACTTGAATGCGCGGCCGCTTGAGGTCGGTCTTGGTGCTGTCGGCGACCGACTGACTCTCCGCCGCGATCAGCAGGCATGACAGCAGGCCGACCAGAATAAACATGCGCGTACGCACCGTCATCATCTCCCCGCTCCCGGCGATGTGGCCTGGGACTGCTCAATAAGCGCGCGCAACTCGGCGATCTGGCGCTCCAGCGACTCGTTGCGCCGGTGGAGTTCCTGGATCGCGGCCAGCGCCACACCAACCGGATCGACCGTCGTGATCGATCCATCATCGGCGCCCAATCCGAACAACCGGTAGAAGTCCTGCGCGACCGGGCCCAGATGCCGGGTGTCAGGGGACTCGGCGCGGTAGTTCCATTCGGTGATCGGGAGCGAATCGAGCCGAGCCAGGAGCTCGTCCGGATCGACCTCGCGGAAGTTCTCTTTCAAATCTCGATTCGAGGAATTGGCCCACGATCCGCCCACCGTCAGGTGCGCACCGGTCGAGGTTGTCACGAGATCGACGTCATCATGGTAAATGCTGAAGAACCACGTGGTGTCGTCGGTGAAATCGGCGCCGCCGTCTGCGCGCACGCGGAACTGATGCTGACGCACCGATTCGAAGTCGGCTTCGTTACCGTCAGCGAATACGAAGCAGGCATCGTGTCTCGCTTTGGCGCGGTAACCGCCGGCGATGCTACTCATACCGGACGCGACGTTGAGTTCTCCTCCCAGCACGACGGAAAAGGCACCAGTGGCCGTGTCGTTTTCCCCGCCGATGATCGCCGCGCCCTCCCCGGTGGCGTGCTGCAGCCGCCCGCCGCCTACAAACGAGCAGAAGCCGCCGGAGTAAGACTCCGAACCACCAACAACCGTCGCGCGCGCGCCGCCCGTTTCGTTGTAGAGGCCGCCGACAATCGCCGAATTCCGGCCCCGGGTTTGATTACCGTCACCGCCAATAACGGCCGACCAGCTGGAGTCCGCATGGTTGTAACGTCCTCCCGCGACCGTCGCGTACCAGCCATTGGCCTGATTAATGTAGCCGCCGGATACGGTCCCATAAGGAGCAGTGACCCAGTTCTCACGACCGCCCGCGACTGTTCCGTAGAACTCCTCCACGCCGTTTGACCGGCCGCCGCCGATCGTGGCCAGCGAGTCCGCTGTCTCGTTGTCGATTCCACCGCCGATCGTACTGAAAGTTCCCCGAACGTAGTTGTTACGACCACCGGATGCAACGGAACAGGTGTCGCTGACCCGATTGTTATGACCGCCGCCGATGACACTGAAATCTCCCCGGGCGATGTTGCCCCGGCCGCCGTCGATGACCGACCAATGCCCTAGGGCAGAGTTCGTATCCCGGTCGAGCGGCCAGTCGCACCCGCCGCCACCCACCACCGAGTACTTGCCGCGCGCACGATTGCCGCGACCGCCCGATACCACCGAACTGGTGTCGTCGGCTTTGTTGTAATTGCCCCCGCCGATCGCGCCCCCGCTGCCGGTGACTTCATTGCTGGTACCGCCGGCGATGGTCCCGCCGCTCAGAGGACCGACGATTTCATTGCTGCCGCCGCCGCCGATTGTGGAGGACGACTGCTGCGCATCGTTGCCCAACCCGCCTCCGACCACGCTGTAAGTACCACCGGCGATGTTCCCCTCACCGCCCGATACGACCGCTCCGCCCCAGGCTTCGTTGTCGAGCCCGCCGCCGATCGTGGCATAGAATTCTGCCGCGAAGTTACTGTTCCCGCCGGTGACCGTCGACGAATCGCCGGTGGCCGAATTGCATGAGCCCAGAGCGAAGGCCCCGCTGCCGGTGTTGGAGTTCCCCCAGCCGATACGCGCCTTGCCGGTCGCGTCGATGTGGACGATTGTGTCGGTGTCGTCCGAGCCGAAGATGATCAGCCCGGCGAGGCCGACTTCGACTTTCTTGGAGAGGACGTTGACGTCCTTGTGAGACAGCACGTCATCGTAGTACTCGGTGGTACCGCCCATCAGGAGCGTGTAGCCGCCTCCCGGATCGCGCACGCCCAGCAACGGACCTCGGGCGTCATCCGGGTCGAGCAGGATCGCGTCGTCGTCGGCCATCGTGGCATCCTTGTTGGTCGGCGGCGTGTAGTTGAGCGACAAAGCACCCGTGACCGCCCCGCCGGTTGCCCCGTCGACACTCCCGACGCGGAACGAATACGGCGACGAGGTCAGCCGGATCATCGGCAGCAGTTCCGGATCGGATTCGACCTGGACACTCAACCAGCTCTCCGGGCCGGCGAACGCCGTATCCGGAATCGGGACGACCGTGCCGAGGACGACATGGATCAGCCCGTCGGCGTCCGGATCCACGCTACGGGGCTCGGTCCAGAGCACGATCCCCCCATCATCGCTGTCGTAGATGCGGAACGTCATCGCGACGGTGGTGGTGACGGGCACCCCCTCCGCCGT
>DATKYL010000038.1:0-20339 GCA_035528515.1 Acidobacteriota bacterium
CTCGATCGGCTGGGAAAAGATCGTTGCCGGGCATGGGGAGATGATCGTCGGGGATATCGTCGACACGCTCGGTCGTTTGTGCTATCCGATCGCATCGCGCGTCCAATCGACCTCATTCGTCTCGACGTTCTACGAAGTGGACGACCGCATCACGACGCTGATGGACGCCCGCCAACTCTACCCGCTCGAATACGACAAGAACATCTCCGAAGGTCGCTACAAGAAGCACCGGCACGTCGGCTTTGACCCCGAGCGGGGCATCGCGATCGCCGGGGATGACACGCTGGCGATGCCACCCTATGTCCATGACGACTTGTCCCTGTTGTACTTCATCCGTACGATGGATCTCACCCCCGGCCAGGACATCGAGATGGACATCTACGGGGGCAAGAAGCTGTATCGCTTGACCGTTAAGATCGTCAGGAAGGAACGCATCAAAGTCAAGGCGGGCGTCTTCAGCACCGTTGTGGTTGAGCCGCTGCTCCAGGCCGCCGGGCTCTTCCAACACGAAGGACGCATCCGGGTGTGGCTGACCGATGACCGTCTGCATTTGCCGGTCCTGATGAAAAGCAAGGTCGTGGTCGGCTCGATTACAGCGGAACTCGAAGATTATCGATTGGGAAAGATCAGGCGGTATTGAGCATGCGCAAACGTACGGTCAATCGCAAGGAACCCGGGGGCGCGGTCCGTGCCGCCGACTTGGGACGTCTGCGGCGCCACCAGGCGGCGCGGCGCCACACGCGCGTGGACCTGACGCACTTCGCCAAACCGCCGCAACGCACCGACACGGCGGCGGCGTTCATCCGCAAACTTCCCGGTGTTCTCAAGGCGGCCGACTGGCAGGAACTCATCACCGCGATCGCCCGGGCACGCCGCCTGAAGAAACCGGTTTTCTGGCTTTGCGGGGCGCATGTGATCAAGTGCGGCCTGTCGCCGGTCATCCTCGATCTGATGCGTCTGGGACTGGTCGACCTCCTGGCGTTTAATGGGGCCGGTGCCATCCACGATCTGGAGATCGCCTTCGACGGCTGCACCTCGGAAGACGTGGCCGCCGGTCTGCGAGACGGCAGCTTCGGAATGGCGCGCGATACCGCTGAGCGCTTTGCGGCCGGCGTCGCGATCGCCAAGCGCGAGGGGATCGGTCTGGGCGACGGCCTCGGCCGTTTTTTGAACACCGGCCGCGTGCCCTACCGGCGTCACTCGCTGCTGGCGCAGGGGGTCCGCGCCGGGATACCGGTCCTCGTCTTCCCGGCGATCGGTGCCGAGATCGTAGCGCAGCACCCGGAATACGACGGTGCCGCCGTGGGTGCCGCGGGCCACCTTGATTTCCGCATTCTGGCCGATCAATGCCGGCGTTTGAACGGCGGCGGTGTGGTCCTGCACTTCGGCTCGGCGGTCATTCTACCCGAGGTCTTTCTCAAGGCGCTGTCAGTGGCGCGTAACCAGCGACGTGTCGAGCGCCTTGTGACCGCCAATTTCGACATGATCCAGCACTACCGGCCGAACACCAACATCGTGGCCCGTCCTACGGCAGGCGGCGGGAAGGGCTTCTCCTTCACCGGGCATCATGAACTGCTCCTGCCTCTCTTGGCCTGGTCGATCAAGGGTCGGCTGAGGCTGTGAGGCTCCGTCCCCGTCGGGCGACGCGTGCCGCGCAGTTGTCCCCAGGCCGTCAATTTCCCTCAATCGTGAGCCCCGCCGTTGTCTTACATGCAGACGCGTCGTATTATGTCTGTCTTTGCCGGTTATGAGAATGGAGGTCTAATCGATATGTCCGCACTGGTTGAATGTGTACCGAACTTCTCCGAGGGACGACGTCCCGAGATCCTCGACGCGATCGTCGCGGCGGCGCTGCAACAGAACGGGGTCGCGCTCCTGGACAAGGAAATGGATGCCGACCACAATCGGGCCGTTGTCACTCTCGTCGGTGCGCCGGAAGCGGTGAGCGAAGCGGCCTTCCGGGCGGTCGCCAAGGCGGCCGAACTCCTGGATATGCGTACCCACAAAGGCGAGCACCCGCGGATGGGCGCCACCGACGTGGTCCCCTTCGTTCCCATCAGCGGCATGGGCCTGCCCGAATGCGCCGCCCTGGCCCGTCAGCTCGGGCAGCGCCTTGGTGAGGAACTCGGGATCCCGATTTTCCTCTATGAGTCGGCCGCGTCGCGTCCCGACCGCCAGAATCTCGCCGATGTGCGCAAAGGGGAGTACGAAGGGCTCACCGTTGCGATCGGCACCGATCCCGATCGGCGGCCCGACTTCGGCCCGGAGCAGATGAATCTCAAGACCGGCGCGACCGCCGTCGGCGCACGCATGCCCCTCGTCGCCTTCAACGCCTATCTGGACACAAATCGCCTCTCCACGGCCAAAGCGATCGCCAATGCAATACGCTTCCAGAGCGGCGGACTCCGGTTTGTCAAGGCGATGGGGTTCGATATCCAGGACCGTGGCTGCGTGCAGGTCTCGATGAACCTTGTGAACTACCTGAAGACGCCGGTCTTCCGCGTCTTTGAGATGATCAAGTCGGAGGCGGCCCGTTGGGGGACACGGGTGACTTCCACGGAGATCGTCGGGCTGACCCCGGCCAAGTCCCTCTATGATGTGGCGGAGCACTACCTCCAATTGGAGCGTTTCTCGCAGGATCAGGTCTTAGAAGAGAAACTGCGCACTGTTCTGGCCGGTCAGACGGAACGTACCGGCTGGGCGCAGTTCGCCGACCACGTGGCGTCATCGTCCCCGGCCCCGGGCGGCGGCTCGGTAGCCGCGGCGGCCGGCAGCTTGGCGGCCGCTCTCAGCGCAATGGTATGCCGTCTGACCATCGGTAAGAAGAAATACGCCGATGCGCGTCCCGAACTGGAATCGGTCCTCGCCCGGGCCGAAGAACTGCGGACCCGGTTGGCCCAACTGGTCGAGAAGGACACCGAAGCGTTCGATCAAGTCATGGCCGCCCGCAAGCTCCCGAAGGACACGGACGGCGAAATCGCCGCGCGGGACGCCGCGATCAATGCCGCCACCCGCGAAGCGGCCGCAGTCCCCCTGGAGGTCATGAGGAACGCTTTCGCGGCCATGCAGTTGGCGCAGATCTGTGCCGAAAAGGGGAATGTGAACTCGGTCTCCGATGCCGGCGTGGCGTCGCAGATGGCGCGCGCCGCCGTCGTCGGCGCCGGGCTGAACGTCAAAATCAACCTGGCCGGCTTCGAGGACAAGACCTTCAGTGATCAGATGACGGCCCAGATGAGGGAACTGGATGAGGCATCGGCGCGTTTAAATGACGAGGTCTTGCGAACCGTCCATGCCAAGATCGATCAATCCTGACACGGCCTCTCCAAGGGAGCCCCGCGTGCGAAAAATCGAGACATTCCTCCTGTGTGGTGTATTGCTGAGCCTGACGGCGACCGCCGCTCCGGCGGCCGTGGATGCGGACTATGAGCGCGGATTGGTCGAGCGCGTCGCAACGGCATTCGCGCACGAGCAGCCGCCGTCGGATCTCCTCGCTTCGGGCTATCCTTCGCAGCGTTGCGGGACACCGATCATGATGGAGATCAAGAGAGTCTGGCCGGATCTCTCGGATGACGCTCGCCGGGCGATCACGGCCTCGGTTCAGACCGACCGCCCCGACCTCCCGGAGTACTACGACACCCCCGACGGCCTGTTTCGCATCCACTACAGCCGCACCGGACCCGACTCGGTGGATATGGACTACGGCGTCGGCGAAGGCAATGTCCCCGTGTATGTGCTCAACTGCGCCGATCTCCTCGAAGACGTGGTGGCCAAGGAGATCGATGAGCTGGGATTCCGCTTCCCGGTTTCGGACTCGCTGTTCGATCCGACGGGCGACCGGCGGTACGACATCTATTTTCAGAGGGAAGATCTCGGCGACAACTACTACGGCTGGACCGTGCCCGACGGGCTCGTTGAGGAGCCCGGTGAGCCGTCACCCTGGATGGCCAGTTGGATCGTCCTGCACGGTGATTACGGAGTTTTTCCACCCTACAGCATGCTGCCCTTCTATGCGATGGCCGTGACGCTGGCGCACGAGTTCCACCACGCCTGCCAGTGGATGTACGACGCCTACGAGGCGGAGTGGCGCGACGGTTCGGAGTACCCGTGGTTCCTCGAATTGAGCGCTACGGCGATGGAAGAGATCGTCTTCGACTACGTCAACGACTACTACGCCTACCTGCCGGCGTTCCTCCACTACCCGTGGGTGTCGTTGCGTTACTTCACCACGGCCTCATTCCATCCCTACGCGTCGGCGATCTGGATGCTCTATCTGGTTCAGAAATTCGACGATGAATCGATTGTTCGTCGTATCTGGGAAGAGTGCCGCGAAAAACCCGGATTCAATACGTTCGAGGCGTTTGAGACCGTCCTGCAAGAGCGGGGATCATCGTTTGCAGAGGCGTGGGCCGAGTTCCTGGTCTGGAATTACTTCACCGGAGAGCGCGGGGTGGAATGGTCCTATGAGGAAGGTGAGCGCTACACGTCCATCCCGGTGGAGCAGATCCCCGTCTATGACACTTTCCCGATCACGGACTCGACACGCGTTTTGGGGTTCCCCCGGCGGGTGGATGAGCTTGGGGCGCAGTACCTGACGTTTATTCCCGTTTTGACCGACACGACCGCATCACCGTTGCGCTTGCAGTTGACCGCCCTGGACGGCTTTGAGGAGTGGATGGTGGTGACCGCCGGACTGTCCGGCGCCGTCAAGCCCACCATTCGTTACGCGCGCGACATCCTCAATCCGGTCGAGGAGCCCGACTGGGAAGAATCGGAAGAACTCCTGGTGATCATCACGCCGTTCAAGAGCAATCCTCAAGAGAGCGCGTTTCACGACAAACTCGGGTACAAATACGAGGTGGCCGACACGATTTCGAGATCCGCCGCGGGGACCGCGCTGTTGAAAGTGTTCCCCAATCCTCTCATCCTCGACCCCGCTTCCGGCGACTCCCTCTCGGTGGTGGTCGCGCGCGAGACCGAGGTTGAGGCGAGCATGGCCATCTTCACCGTTGATGGCCGGCTGATCGTCGGCGGCTCCGGCGAATCCGATAACGTCAACGGCAACAGGCTCTATGCCCCGGCCAAGGCACGCGACGTCCGATTGGTCTGGAATGGCCGGAGCAGCGCAGGCAAAACCGTCGCCTCCGGCATCTACCTGGGGCTCGTCCGAATCGGCGACAAGATGGAAGTCACCAAGATCGCCGTCAGAAACAGAGGCGAATGAGCGTCGCACTCCGACGTCTGGCCCACAGCGGCGGTCTCGTGGCCGCCGCTTTTGCGCTCAAGTACCCCCTCGTCGCCGTTCCCAACGTCGAACCTTTAACCTTGGCGTTTTTCGCGGTCGGGTATGCGTACGGTCCTCTCTGGGGGCTCTTTGTCGGTCTTCTGAGCGAGGGCATCTACACCACGTTCAACCCTCTCGGGGCACCGATCTTCCCGGTCTGGGTCGCCCAGATCGTGAGCATGGGCGGAGCCGGATTCCTGGGCGGGGTTATGGGCTGGATGCTCAAGCACACTGAGAGCCGGCGCGTCCGGGTTGTGGCCGCGACCGTCGGTGGAGTGGTTGCCACGTTGATCTTTGATCTCCTCACCAACTTCGCGTTCGCCTGGGCGATTGGACCGTTCTGGCCGGTTCTGGCCGCGGCCGTTCCTTTCGCGGTGATTCACGTCGGTTCAAATGCGTTGCTGTTTGCCGTAATCTTCCCCATTCTGGAACGATGGCTTCTGCGGCCAACAACGGTTGTGATCGAATCCCCGGCCCGCTGACCCGGAGCCACGCCGGTGTTTGCGTTCTTCTTGGCCTCGGGTTTCTCCTCGGCACACATCCGCATCCCTGCAACGCGCAACGAGTGCCGATTCAAGAGGACTCCCTCCAAACTCTACCGTCCGAGGTTCGCGTGTCGGCCGACTCCACACGGGACAGCATCCCAGCGGTGCGAGATGACTCGGTCCGAGCATCCGTCGCCGCTCCGGACACACTCCCGGTCGATACCACGCCCCGGTATCCATTTCGCGGGCCGCACGGTGCCTACGACTCGACACGACAGGTATGGGAGCGACGCTTCGCGGGTCCCGCCCCGCCGATGCCCGCCGCCCGCACGTTGGCGGCGGGTGACCTCGCGGATTGGCTGGGGATGTTCGGCCCTTATGACGTCGACGATGCGCCGGGTGTGGGGCAAAGCCGATTCTACACGCGCTGGGGATTGGAAGAACGGCATGGGAACTGGCGTCTCGAAGGCCGTCCGTTCGTCCGCCAGCGGCTGACGTTTCCGCAGCGGGCGGCGTTCGACATGGGCGTTCTGCCTTCATTCTCCTGGACCGACTATCATATCGGTGAGGAAATCCGTCTCGACACCGACACCCTCTGGAGCCGGACCGCGCGTTCGTCTTATTTCTATCGCCAGGGCGATTTCGCCGACACGTACTCGGAGGGGAAATTCCGTCGCCTGATCGGCAGCCGTTTGGGGACGGATCTGAGCTTCACGTTTTTCGACAGCGACGGCCGTTACGCAGACGATAACCGCAGTACGCGGTTTCTGAGTTTGCGGTTGGTTGGTGCTGCGTACCGCGACTGGCACTGGTCGTATCGGTTCGTCCAGTTCCGTGACCAGACCTTCATCCTGACGCCGGAGCCGTTTACTTCCCTGGCGCCCCAGCGCAACGATCTGCTCTGGCAGATGGATTTCGATGTCTATCGTCCGGCCGGCGCATCGCCCGGCGTTATGGCGGGGTTGCGCGTTCAGTCGGGCAAGCAGTCGCTACGGGATGTCTGGAGCGGCTACCGACTCCGAAGCAACGACCGCCGTTGGACCGTGTGGGGACTGACCACTCTGCGCGGCTGGAATCTGGACGGGGAGTTCCTCTGGGAAACCCTCGACATCGACCCGGTTACCGCCGGTCGTTGGGGCGCGCGGGTAACCGCCGGACGCACCCTGAGACTCGGTCCCGACTGGTCTGCCGCGATGCGGCTGGATGTTTCCGATTATGACACCGACCCACTCGCCGTCACCGCCGGCGCCGTGATCGGTCCCGTGGCGGAGCGCCTGCCTCTTCTGCCGGAACTGCGCGTGAGCCGCGAGCGCACGGTCCCGTCTCTTTTCGATCGACGACGTCCGGGTGCCGATTCGATGTTCACCGTGGAATACCGGGGAGACTTCGCGATCTATGATGTCACGTACGGGGAATCAGGTGCGCCCGACCTGGAGGCCCAGTGGGACAATGCCGTCTCGCTGGTCTGGCACAATCGGACACCGGCGGCAGGGGGCACCCCGGCGTTGTCGTATCAGATCGAAGCGCGGGCGGCCTACGTGGAAAACTACACCCGCTGGCAGGATACATCGTCGGTTGTGACCCACGTCTCCTATGCCCCGGTCGCGGAGGACGCCCGCACGGTCGGTTTCAGCGCTGCCCTCACCGCGCCGTTCTGGGGGGACTTCGCTCTCACCACCGCGTACGCCGCCAAGTACGCGGCCGATCTCGACGACCGGCGCCTGACCGGCTATTACCCCCACAAAGGCAGCGCGATCCTCTCCTGGGTTAGACCGCAACTGCATTGGGGGATCGACGTGCGCGCGAACCTGATCGGTGTCTGGATGTACGGCGACCGACGTATCCAACCGACGTTGTACACCGAGCCGCACATCGTCCGTGTCGATCTTTCGGGAACGGCGACGATGGGGAGTTTCCATTTCGACTATCTGATCCAAAACCTCTTCAATTTCGAATATCGAACGCGAGCCGGGTATCCGGGGACGGGGCGCACGGTCCGGTTCGGGCTTGAGTGGCACTTCCTCGATTGACGGTCGGGGTTGCCCGCAGGATCCTCATCCGTCACTGAACTCTATCGATGGCGACCAACTTCCCGCCGGCACCCCGACGCGCAGTCATATCGTGGTGCCTGTATGATTTCGCCAATTCCATTTATGCGGCCGTGATTCCCGCGACCGTCTGGTCGGCGTACTATGCCGGCACGATCGTCGGCGAGGCGGGGCTGGGTGCGCAGTGGTGGGGACGTGCCATCAGTCTGACGATGGTTCTTGTGGCTGTTTCTTCCCCGTTCATGGGAGCGATCGCCGATTTCGCGGGACGGCGGAAACGTCTGCTGGCGATGTATACGGCCTTATCGGTTGTCGCTACGGCATTCATGGCGACCGTCGCTCCCGGTATGATTCTCTATGGCTTCGTCGTCAGTGTCTGCGCCGGTTTCGGGTTTGAAGGCGCGATGGTCTTCTACAATTCGTTCCTGCCGGGCCTGGCACCGCCCGAGAAACAGGGGCGTCTTTCCGGCGCCGGTTTTGCCGTCGGGTATGCCGGATCGGCTCTCGGACTTCTGGCGGTCCTCCCGCTCGTCGATAGGGGTGAATTTGCCGCCGCTTTTCTCGTGGTTGCACTGTGGTTCATCGTTTTCGCGATTCCGGCTTTCGTCTGGCTGCCGCGCGATCCGGCGGCACGGCTCACGGTCGTGCAGGCCGGGGTGGCAGGCTGGCGGGGCACGCGGGATACCGCCCGCGAGATTCTCCGCACCCCCGTCCTGCGCCGATTCCTCGCCGCGTACTTACTGTACATCGATGGCGTCAATACCGTCATCGTCTTCTCGTCGATCTTTGCCGCGCAGGTGCTCGGCTTTTCCATGTCCGAACTGATCTTAGTCTACCTCTGTGTGCAGCTGTCGGCACTTGTGGGTGCGGCACTATGGGCGAAACCGACCGATGTCAGAGGTCCGAAGTTCGTGGTCGTAGTGACCGTCATCCAGTGGATCGCCGTGGTCATCCTGGTCTACTTCGTGCAATCCAAGACGGCATTTTTCGTGATCGCCGCCCTCGCCGGCACCGGACTGGGTGCGATTCAGTCCGCCAGCCGAACCTTCATGGCGAGCCTGTTGCCGCGCGGACGCGAAGGGGAGTTCTTCGGCTTCTATTCGCTGTGCGGGAAGGGCGCCGCGGTTCTGGGTCCTCTGGTCTTTGGCGAAGTGGCGGGCTTAACCGGCGGCGATCTGCGTACGGCCGCCTTGTCGATATTGGTGTTCTTCGTTATCGGCGGTATTCTGATTGCCACCGTCAAGGCGGGCGGCCCCACCGGCATGTCCACGCCCTCGTAGCGACACGTCATCACCCGGCGTGACACGTTCATCCGAATCTGAGGATGAAACGTCAAACGCCGCCGTCGGCAGATCTACGCGGAGTCGGGGCAGGGGATGAGTGTCAACGGCCCGGGTCGCGGGGGGGATGCGGCAATTCGAACTTGTACTTGGTGATTTTGCGGTACAGTGTCGAGTTGTCAATGCCCAGAATGTGCGCGGCTTTGGACTTCTGCCAGTCGGTCTGGTTGAGCACCCAATATATGTAAGCCTTCTCGATCGATTCCAGCGTCGGCGTCGGCGCGCCGGTGGTGTCCGCCGCGGCGGCGGCCGTCGGCCGATCCAGCCGATCGGGGAGATCGGTCACGTCGATCGTATCGCTACGGGTCAGAACTACCGCGCGTTCAATGACGTTCTGAAGTTCCCGGACGTTGCCCGGCCAGGGACATTGCCGCAGCAGCCGGAGCGCTGCCGGTGTCAGGTGCTTGGTGGGGCAGCCGGCCCGCTCACAGCTCTGCGCGACGAAATACGGGCTCAAAAGCTCGATGTCGTCCGGGCGTTCACGTAACGGCGGCAGAGCGATATGGATGACGTTCAGACGGTAGTATAGATCCGGTCGAAACCGACCGGCGGAGACCGCCGCCTCGAGATCAGCGTTCGTCGCGGCGATCAAGTGGACGTCCACATTGTAGTCCCGGGATGCGCCGACCGGTGTGACGATCTTGTCCTCCAGGACACGCAGTAGCTTGACCTGAATCGATAACGGACTCTCGGCGATCTCATCCAGGAACAGCGTGCCCCCGTCGGCGGCGCGAAAACGGCCCTCGTGATCCCGCACCGCGCCGGTGAAGGCACCCTTGGCGTGCCCGAACAATTCGCTTTCTAAGAGCGTCTCCGGGAGCGCACCGCAGTTGACCGCAATGTAAGGTTTATTGCGCCGCGGTGAGTGCTGATGGATCGCACGCGCCAACAGATCTTTCCCCGTGCCGCTCTCGCCGCGGATCAGGATGGTCGCATCGGATTGCGCCGCCTGGGCCGCGATGCGCTTCACCTGTTCGATGCGCGGGTCCACGCCCAGCATCCGGTCGAACGAGCAGGCCTCATCAAGTTGGGCGCGTAGAGACCGGTTCTCGTTTTCCAGGGCGCGGGCGCCAAGGATCTTTTGGATCGTGATCTTGATCTCATCGATCTTGAACGGCTTCGTGACGTAATCGCTGGCCCCTTTCTTGAGAGCCTCGATCGCCGTATCAACTGACGCGAAGGCGGTCATGACGATAAACGGCAGCTCGGGATTGGTCTGCCTGGCCCGATCCAGAAGCTCAATCCCCGACATCTCAGGCATTTTCAGGTCGGCGATGACCAGATCGTAGTCGTTCGCGGCGATCTGATCGACGGCGTCACACCCGTCGGTGGCCGTATCGACGGCATATCCCTCCTTGGTGAGCATGATTTGCATCATCTCACGCAGAGAATTTTCATCGTCGACCACAAGAAGACGAGGGGGCATATTCAAGGACTCCGGTTTGCCTGCTTATTCGATGTATCGGCGCCAGTCGGCATCGGATTGACCCGCCCCGTCTCCTGCGGTCCCGCTGGACCGGCCGGGGACGACCCCCGACGTCAACCCGGGCCAGGCGATTCCGATAACAGATGTGGGCTCTCAGGCCGAGAGACCGGACCGAAGCGCGATCTTCTCGATCTCGATCAGGAGTATGCGGTGCCCGAGAAGCGAATCACTGTCCTGCTGGTTGACGACGATCCGGAGATCGCCCAGGTTCTCTCCAATTTTCTTCCCCCGGAGCGCTATCGGCTGGAAGTGGTCGGAGACGGTGCCCTGGTCGTTTCGACCGTGCGGCATCTGCGTCCCGACGTGATCCTCCTCGATGTTCACCTGCCCTCGGTCTCCGGTATGGAATTGCTGCGCCACATCAAGTCAGACTTCACCGATATCCCGATCATCATCGTCTCCGGCTACGTGTCCACCGGGAACGCGATCGAGGCGATGAAAGAGGGTGCGTTCGAGTATCTGACCAAGCCCTTCCGCATGGCGGCGCTCGAGGACGCCATCGTCCGCGCGTGCGGACGTCCCGCCGGATGTGTGCCGACGAGCGACGAGGACGTAGTCCCGGCCGATGACCAGATCATCGGCAAGTCACCCGAGATTGTCGCCGTGGCAAAGATGATCGGACAGATTGCCGATGCCCCCGCTCCCGTTCTCATTCAGGGTGAGTCCGGGACCGGTAAGGAACTGGTGGCGCGCGCGATCCATCGTAATTCCAGCCGGCGCCAGGAACCCTTCGTCGTCGTCAGTTGCGCGTCCTCGACCGAGTCGTATCTCGAAGCCGAACTGTTCGGCGCGGAGGGCACCACCGTTCCGTTGCGCCGCTCCCCGAGACGCGGCAAGCTGGAGGAGGCGCGCGGCGGGACGGTCTTTCTGGAAGAGGCGTCCGAACTGCCTCCGTTGATCCAGAGCCGTCTTCTGCGGGTTCTCGATCAGGGGTCGTTCGAACGCGCGGACGGCAGCGGAACCGTGCCCGTTTCAGCGCGCGTCATTGCCGCGACCGGCGGCAGCCTGGTCGAAATGATGAAGGAAGGCCGTTTCCGCGTTGACCTCTACTATAAGCTGAAAGTCGTTTCGCTCTACCTGCCGAGCCTGCGGGACCGGCGGTCCGATATCCCGTTGCTGGCCGACTATTTCATCCGCAAGTACTCCCGACTCGCGCACCGGCCCCCCAAGCCGCTCGCCCGGAAGACGCGTGACCTGCTCTTGCGCTACCTGTGGCCGGGAAATGTCCGCGAGTTGGAAAATACGATTCACACGGCCATCGTTCTTTCCCGGGAATCGGAACTGGTGCCGGAGGATTTCCCGATGCTCGCTGGGGAGACGGAAACGGTCGTCGAGACCGGTTCGGTGCAACGTGAGTCCTACAGCCGGCAGTTTCGCCACATTGTTGCCAGCGCGTTCGACCGCGCGGCCGGCGACTTAGACGGACGGATCTACGCCGAACTGACGGCCGCGCTCGATGAGACGCTGGTCAGTGCCGCGTTGGCGGCTACGGCCGGTAATCAGGTCCGGGCGGCCGAACTGTTGGGCATATCGCGCAACACCTTACGGGAGCGGATGAAGCGATTTTCGCTCAGCGCATCAGCGGATGCCTGGCGTCGCGAGGAGGTCCTGGGATGATGTGTGCCGGCCCACCAATCCCGGCGCGGCCGCGATCCGGCCTGCCGACGCGTTGTCTGGGGAGACGGTATGGGATTTTTCCCACTCAGGCTGCGGAACAGAAAAAAGACCTAAAAGATAGTAGGCTGTTGACCGATGGGAATTACAGGCGGTCGCGGGATCAGGGATTCTCTCGGGGTTGCAGTGATCGACCGGATCCCGCGGATAACGCGATCAAGAATACAGCAATCACAGGTACCGCGGAGACTTCGCGCAAGCGAGGGAGATGATGCGATTACCCTTCAAACACCGGGCACGTTCAGTGGCAGCCCTCGATATCGGGGCCAGTTCGCTGAAATTCGTCCGCCTCGATCGGCACGCCGACGGTCTCTCTCTATCGGCCGCGGGAATCCGCGAACTGCCCACGGAGGCGATTGTTGCGCACGAGATCAAGGACCGCGATGCGATCGTCTTCAACATCCAGAATCTGATCGAACAGTGCGATCCCGGCACGACCGAGGTGGTCGTCTCGATCGCGGGCCACGGCGTTATCACCGACAAGTTTGAAGTTGAGAACAAGTCGGGAGCCGAAGCGGAGCAGGCGATTCTCTTCGAGGCCGAGCAACGCAGCCCGTTCGACGTCGACGACGTCTCGATGGACTACCACATTCTGCGTTCGGATCCCGAGACCGGCAAGATGGAAGTGCTGCTGGTCGCGGCCCGACGCGAATTCCTTCAGGAGTACCTGAACCTGATCGAAGATGCGGGCCTCCGGACCGGCCTGGTCGACACCGACTCGTTCGCCGTGCTGAACGCGTACGCGCTCAACTATGATGTCGATCCCGAACGCGTCACGGCGCTCATCAACATCGGCTTCGACACCACCAACGTTATCTTCCTGAAGGACGGGTTCTACCATTCGACCCGCGACATCTCCGCCGGCGGCCGCATGCTCTATGAAGTGATTCAGCGCGAGTTCCGCCTCAACCAGGAACTCGCCCTCAAGGTCGTCAAGGGAGAAATGGACGAGACCGTCGACCAGGATATGCTCAAAGCGACCGTGCAGTCGGCGGCCGATGAGCTGCTGACTGGTCTTGAAGTCGCTTTCTCGTACTTCCGGACCTTGGCCAAAACAGATTCGGTCGACTGGATCGTTCTCTCGGGTGGCGGGGCGATGGTTCCCTACCTGCCCGAATGCATCCAGTCGAAATTGAACATTCCGATAGAGATTGCCAATCCATTGCGGAACATCGAATACGATCCCGAACTGTTCGGCGGGGTCGATCCCGAACGCATCGCGCCGCTGCTGGCCGTCGGTGTCGGCTTGGCGTCGCGGGAGGTCTGAACGGGATGAGTATGATAACAGTCAATCTATTGCCGCCGGAACTGCGCCGGTCGGCCGGTGGTGTGCGGTTCTCCAAGTCGATCCTGATCGGCACTTTGGCGACCGTCGCCTTTGTCGGCGTCCTCATCGGAGCGACCGCCATCCAATCGATGCGCCTGGTTGGTGTGCAGGATGAGATCGCGCGCGCCCAGGCTCAGGTGGAGCGTCTGCAGGACGATATTCGCCTCGTCGATCGGCTGGAAGACGTCAAGACCAAGATTCTCCGTCGGATGTCGGCGATCGAATCGCTCGACCGTGATCGGGGCTTCTGGGTGAATAACGTCGAAGACGTCCTCGCCGTCATTCCCGACTATCTGTGGCTGTCGAGTGTGCAACGGCAGGTGCAGAAGAAGTCCGCTGCCGGCGCCGCTCCCGACACGACACAGTCCGCGCCGACGTACGTCTTCGACGGGTTCTGCTTTACCATCAGCAGTCTCGCGAATCTCATTCTGAACATGCAGGATTCGCCGCGCTTCAGCCATATCTCCTTGCATCACACCGCACTGGAGGAAATGGAAGCGCGGCGCGTCTACGGGTTCCAGGTGACCTGCCAGCTCGAACCGGTGAGCGCGGAGACATCTGGTTTTGGGGACGATCCGGAAGCTCCCCCGGAATTGGGGTGGGATCAGACTGATCTCGACGGTGCGCTGGCGGCCGAGAATGACTGGAATGTGCCGGTGCCACCGACAGATGAGGGCGAGTAACGGGAACGCCGACGCGGCGCTTCCGATGGGTGGGATATTATGGATCTGAAGAATCCGAGTACGCAGAAGGTGCTATTGGCCATCATGGTGGCCGTGGTGGGAGTCTACTTCTGGCACGCAAAGGTCTACACCTCATACCAGCAAAAGGTGGAGGCCGGCTATATGCAGCTGGAAACCCTGCAGACGGAACTGAAAGATGTGGAAATGAAGTTCCGTTCACTCGAGGGACTCAAAGCCGAATATGCCGACCTGACCCGGCGGTACCGGAATATCGCGCAACTCCTACCGGAGGAAAGTCAACTGTCGCCGCTGCTTTCGAAAATTCACGCCGCGGCGCTGGAAACCTCCTCGCGGGTTGCGTCCGTCGAACCGCTGCAGTTGGCTTCGCAGGGCTTCTACGATCGCGAAAATTACAGTCTGGTCGTGTACTCGACCTATCACGACCTGGGTGATTTCCTGTCCCGTCTCTCGAACATGCCGTTCATCGTCAATGTGGATGAAGTGACGCTGGAGGCGGTCGACGAGACGGAGAATCCGGAAGCGGCCGGCGGTGGCTTCACGGTTACGGCGACCCTGACGATCGCCACGTACCACGTGAAGGAATCCGAACGGTTGGTGCTCCTGGAGGACGAGACACTGAACGGCCCCACAGAGGATCCGGGAAGATGATTGCGAGAAGAAAAAGGTTGGCGGCGATGTGCGCCGCAGTCTGTATCGGGAGTCTCGCGGCCGGTTCAGTCGGGGCAGCGACATCGGTGGAGAACCTGCATCTGAAGCACAACGATGCCTTCACCGAACTGTCCATTCCCGTGCCGTCGCATCTTCTCTGCGAGCACTTCACGCTGCCCGCGTCGGGTGACAAGCCCTTCCGGGTGGTTCTCGACTTCTGCGAGACCCGGCACGCACTCCCGCAACAGCAGTACGCCGATCTGCCCACGTCCGTCGTGACGCGGATCCGAACCAGTCAGTACGCCGAGGCGCCGCAGCCCATCGTGCGGGTCGTGCTCGACCTGAGGGAGGCGGCGACGTACACGGTTCGCTCCACACCGGGCGCCGTGGTTGTCGCGGTAGCCGATCCTCAGCGGGCGGCCTTCGCCGAATGGCAGGCAAACCCCGGGGCGCAGGTATCATCCCCTCCGGAGCCCCTCGCCGATGAGCGGCCGCACGGAGAACTCGCCACGATTGACGAATTGGCCGTGATCCCGGAAAGAGCGCGTGTGGTGCCGCCGCCGAAAACCGCGGCCCCGAAGACCGCTCACGCAGCGCGCGCCGATCTGTCCCGCTACCTCGAACGGCCGGATGTAACGGTCAACACGGAAGTCGTCGCGGAGCCTGTGGTACGCCCGCCGACGGTTGCCGTCGTCGTTCCCGAGCGGGAGCAGTCGCACCCGGCGCCGGACGCGTTGACTGAACGCACGACGCGCGAGACCGCCCCCGTCGTGAAACCTGAGATTGCATCCGGGCCGAAGCCGGCCGAGGTGCAAGCGCCGACCGTCGCCGTGTTGCCGGCGCCGTTCGTTCCTCCGGAGCGCCCCCTCGTTTTGGCGCCCGATCATCTGGAACTGGGTGAGATGGCCGCCGAGGCCGTCGCAAGTGAACGGCAGCTGGGCGCGCAGCCCGTCGCGGATCGCGCCGTCGAGACCCCGTCGGCGAACCAGCCCGTGACCACCGATGATTACGCGGTCACACCCGATGATCCGAATATCTGGGCATCGGTCGATACGCCCGCGGATGCAGGGACGCCGATCGACGCGATGGAACGCCATCAGGAGCAATCGCTCCTGGACCGGTTGAAGACGAAGTTTTTCGGCGACAAACCCGCGCCGCGTCCCTACACCACGACCTCGATCGACCCGTCAATACCAGCCGGGGCGGCCTACGGTCCGCCGACACCGGATGGTGCCGGTTTGCTCGATCGCAAGGCACTATTGGAGCGCATCCGGCTGGCCGAGGAAGATGCCGTGCAGCACGGCGGCATCCCGGTGCAGCGCGACAGTCGTGGGCGTGCCGAAGTCCGCTACGACGACATGGGCCGCCGCGATCCCTTCCAGCGGCTGCTGGGCGGGTTGCGTTCCGGGTTCGTGACTGACGAACTGCCTAATGTCGAGAATTTGCGCATGGTCGGTGTCCTGCGCGACGACTATGATTCCATGGCGCTCCTGGAAGATATGGAGGGACACAGCTACATCCTGCGGCCGGGCGATCCCGTCGAGAACGGTCACGTGGTTGCCGTGCAGGAACAGCGCGTCCTCTTCCAAGTCGATGACTACGGTTGGACGCGCACCGTCGCGTTGCAGCTCAGCCCGCGCGGCAACGACCCCACCAAGGCGCTGGGATTCAATTCCAATAGCGAAACGGACTCAGGTTCTGAAGAGGACAATGACAGTAAGAATGGGGAATGATCGGTATGAGACAGAATCGTAACCCACGACTGAAATGGTCGGTTCCGGCAACCGCGATCGCCCTCGGCCTCTGCGCCGTTCTCATAGTGGCGTCACCGACGGTAAGCCAGGATGTGATCAAGAACCTCAACTTTCAGAACGCCGACGTCCGGTCCGTGCTGAACTTCCTGGCCGAATACGGCGGTGTCAACCTGGTGGCGGCGCCGGCCGTGACGGGCCAGGTGACGCTGAATCTCAAAAACGTCGAGTGGCGACAGGCCCTCGAGATTCTTGCGAAAACCTACGGCCTCAGAGTGGTCGAAGAGGAGGGATTCATCCGCGTCCTCCTGCTGGTGGACTTCTTGAAAGAAGTGTCGGTACGCGAGCGGCACCACGCCGAGCAGCGCCAGCTCATCGACCTCGACACCCGGCTCTTCGGGATCAAATTCGCCAACGCACGGGATCTGATCTTGCCCGTCAAGTCGCTGCTGTCGATCCGCGGTAAGGTCGACGTCGAGGATCGTACGAACACACTGCTGGTGTCGGATGAACCGAACAACCTCAATCGCGTGGCCACGTTCATCACCGAACTCGATCGCGAAACACGGCAGGTGAGGATCTCCGCGAAACTGCTGGAGGTATCGTCGGACTACTTCGATGAGGTCGGGGTGTCCTGGGATATCGTCGGCAGCGGGGAAGATTCGCGCGGCCGGGAATACAACAGCGGCGCCAGCACCGACGGCGCGCAACGGATTGCCGATCCGTTCGGCTCCTACACCTTCGGCACGCTGCAGCGGGGGTGGGGTCTCGACGCTACCCTGTCGGCGATCATCGGCGAGGGTAAGGGAAAGATCCTCGCCCATCCGGAAATCACCACTATCGACAACAAGGAAGCGCGCATTCAGGTCGGCCAGAAAATCCCGATCAAGCAATTCTCCGCCTCCGGCGATGTCGTCATCACGTTCGAAGAGGTCGGTACCATCCTGCGGGTGACGCCGCATATCACCTCGGATGATCGCATTCTCCTCCACCTGCAACCGGAACGCTCGTCATTCTTCTTTGACGCGAGCGGCGTCGTGATCAACACCAGCAACGCCGAGACGAACGTGGTCGTGGAGAACGGTCAGACAGCCGTGATCGGCGGACTGACCACCGAAGATGAGATCAAGTCTATGGTCGGTGTTCCGATCCTCAAGGATATCCCATTCATCGGAGCGCTGTTCCGCTATGAGAAGGACGATGTCGAGACGCGCGACCTCGTTATCTTCGTGACGCCCACAATCGTCGAACCGGCGCTGATGGGCTCGCTCGATGACGGGCGCTAAGCCTGACACCGAATGAGAAATACGACGCCCTGCGGTCGCTGAAGCCGCAGGGCGTTTTTCTATCTCCCCCGTTGTCACCGTGGCCCCCTGCATACTTCTCCTGACTTGAACAACCCCTAATCCCTTGCTGTACAGTTGATTACGGCGCTCGTGTCAGTGTCGCCGGAACGCCATAATCCGACCCGGACCTGGACCGGGGCAAGTTCAATGCGGTCAAGAGGATAGAGCCATCATGCCCAGGGATTTGTGTTGACAGCGAACTGGTCGGAAGGTACACTCCTTTTTGTTGTGCGCGTTGAGGTTTCGGGAATTGCGCGTTTGTTTACAGAGAGTGAGGTCGGCGGCGGTTATCGTCGGGGAGGAAGCGGTCGGCGAGATAGGCCCGGGCTTGGTGGTCCTCGTCGGTTTCGGAGTGGGTGACGACGAGACCCCGGTGGAGCCGATGGCACGACGGATCGCCAACCTGCGGATCTTCGAAGACGACGAGGGTCGCATGAACCGCTCACTGCTCGATCTTGGATTCTCGATTCTGGTCGTCTCGCAGTTCACTCTCTACGCGGATACGGACAAGGGACGTCGGCCGTCGTTCGGACGGGCTTTGGCCCCGGAGGCGGCGGAGAAATACTACTTGCGGCTGGTCGAGTGCTTTCGGAGTATGAATATCCCAGTGGCCACCGGCCGTTTCGGCGCCAAGATGCTGGTGAAAATCAACAACTGGGGACCGGTAACGCTGATCCTGGACGCCTGACGACGGGCACGAGCGAGCCGGAGGGCCGTTGGAACGGTTCGGTATCCGTGAGGTGGTAGCGTCCGGCGATGCACGGACGTTACGCCGCTTGGTGCGGGGACGCGTTGTCTACTTGGCGTCCGCCTCGCCACGACGGCGGGCGCTCCTGTCGGTGTGCGGTGTGCGCTATCGAATGCTGCGGCAGACGCTGGATGAGCCCGAGCCAACCGGTCCGGACTGGCGTCGCTGGGTCCGCACGTGGTCGCTACGCAAGGCGCGCGACGCCGCGGGGCGTGTCGGGCGTGGGCTGGTGATTGGGGCGGATACAATCGTCGTCGCCGGTCGTTGCGCCTACGGCAAACCCGACAATGGGCGCGTAGCGGCGACGATCCTGCGTCGTCTTTCGGGACGACGCCATCAGGTGATGACCGGTGTGGCCGTGGTCGACGCCGCGTCCGGTCACGCAGCCACCGGATCGGAGGTCACGGCGGTGACGTTTCGGACGGTGACGCGAGCGGAAATCGATGATTACGTGGCCTCCGGTGAACCGATGGACAAAGCTGGCGCCTATGCGATTCAGGGTGGCGCCCGCGCATTCGTGACGCGTTGTGACGGGCCGCTCGACAATGTGATCGGGTTTCCGATCGGTTGTTTGGTTCGAGTGGCCGCCCGGGTTGTATTGTGAGCAGAGGAAGACCACGCGAGAATAGAAACGGGGCCGGCACGCCGCCGGTGAGACCCGGCGGGCGGATCGAGATCGCGCCGCGCGTCGAGATCGACATCGCGACCGATCACTTGGGCGCGGTGTTGAGCGACCGGCGCAATATCCTCGGTCTCAAGATCGAGGATGTGGCCGAGGACATCAAGATCCGGCCGGAGTACCTGCGGGCTCTTGAGGATGAGGCGCTCGACACGCTCCCGACTCCGGAATACGGGCGCCTGTTTTTGAAATCGTATGCGGAGCGACTCGGTATCGACGTTTCCGAGGCCTACGCGCTTCTGGATCTGTGCGAGCGTCCGGTGAAAGCGAAGCCGCCGTCTGAGGCCCCACCTGAGGGAGGAGCGCAGCGGCAACCGACCACAAGACGGCCACTCCCGATCATCTGGGTGTCTGCCGCGGTCGTCATCGTGGTGGCGGTTGGGCTCTGGGCCCTGCTGCGCTCGGGAGGCGACGCACCCGACAGCGGGGCCGTACGCGAGTCTCCGGACGAGGCGCCGCCGCCGGCCGCCGAAATCGTCGCTGCGCCTGAGGAGCGGCCCGTACCGAATATCGGCGACGGCCCGATGCAGCTCGAATTGACGTTCGATCGCGAGACCTGGGTGGTGCTGGCCGCCGATGACGATACGGTCGTCAATCGGTTGTTGTACGCCGGCGATGTCGTGCAGGCCACTGCGGTCGGGTATTTCAATCTGACGTTGGGGCACACCGACGGTGTCGCGGCGACGATCGACGGCCAAAGACTGATCCCGTTCTACGAGCGGGCCTCGCGTCTGGCGGGCATCACTATCACCGCCGATTCGGCACGCGCCTGGCGGGATACCACAAGTGCGGCGTCGACCGAGGAACAGCCGGCGCGGGAGA
>DATKYL010000039.1:0-13741 GCA_035528515.1 Acidobacteriota bacterium
GACTCCCTCTCCCTGAGGGAGAGGGTCGGGGTGAGGGGCCGGACGGGCCGGACGCATGTTAGATGAGCCCGCACGTCGGTGACTCTCTGAGGGATGCCACGCGGCAGGGGATGGCGAGCACTGCAAGGACCGGCAGAATCAGCGTACGTAATCCTGCACGGCAGAGGCTGACACGCCGGACCCGGCGGCCTGCCTCGAACGCATCCAGGCAACCACCTGCGCGACTCCGTCACGCAAGGAGACCCTCGGCGACCAGTCCAGACGTTCGCTCGCGACCGATGCATCGCACAACAGACGATCGACTTCGGAGGCCTCCGGGCGGATACGTTTCTCCTCGGTCACAATCGTCAGCGAGCGTCCAACGACGTCACCGACCAGCCCGACCAGATCGCGAATCGATGTCTCAACGCCGGTGCCGAGTTGCAGCTCAATCCCCGGCGGCAGATCGGCCGTCGTACCGGCGGCGATAAACCCGGCCACAGTATCACCCACATAGAGAAAGTCCCGCGTCGGGTGGGCCGAGCCGAGCCGCACCGTGTCGCCCGCCAGCGCCTGCCGGATGATCGTCGGGATGACCGCCCGCGGTGATTGGCGCGGGCCGTAGGTGTTGAACGGGCGCAGAATCACGACCGGCAATTCGAATGCCCGCGCATACGACTCCGCGAGCGCGTCGGCGGCAATCTTCGAGGCCGAATACGGCGACTGCCCCTGCCGGGGATGCGCGAGCGTGATCGGCGCAAAACGCGCGGTCCCGTACACCTCGGACGTCGAGGTCACAATGACACGCGCGACACCCGCGTCGCGGCACGCGTTGAGGACATGCATCGTCCCAACCACGTTGGTCTGGACATAGTCGGTCGGATTCTCATAGGAGAACGGAATCCCGATCAGCGCCGCGAGATGAAAGACAATCTCGCACCCGGCGACCGCCCGACGCACTGCTTCCGGATCTTTCAGATCGCCGCGCACAATCGTAATGCGCTTGCGATCCGACTCCGTAAGAAACGCCAGGTTCCCCAGCCGGTTTTGCGAATCGTAGCGCAGGAAGGCGCGTACATCGGCACCCAGCGTCACCAGCCGCTCGACCAGATGCGAGCCGATAAACCCGCCCGCACCGGTCACCAGAACCTGTTTGCCGTCGCAATTCGTCATATTGGAAAGATCGGCACAAGCCGGCCCCAGTCAAGAGATCACGGTGATCTCCGGGATTCCGGCAAGCACCGGACCGCGTCATCGTCGCCGACTGACCATCACCGTCGCCCAGCCGATCGTCGCCAAGGCCAGAATCACGGCGATCAGTACCAGCCGCAACGCCCCCCATTCGTCGCCGATCTGCACCCGCTGGTAGATCGCCAACGGGATCGTCTGGGTCAGACCGGGAATATTCCCGGCTACCACCACGGTCGCCCCGAATTCCCCCAAAGCGCGTCCGAAGGCGAGCACGATCCCCGACCACAACGCCGGCTTCGCCTGCGGCCAGATCACCGACCGAAAGATCATCTGCGAACCGGCGCCGAATCCGGCCGCCGCCGCGATCAAACGATCGTCAGCCGCCGCAAAGCCGGCCGCCGCGCTCCGCGCCAGCAGGGGAAAGGCGACAATCCCCGACGCGAGGATCGCTCCCCAGGGCGTGAACGCCGGCGTCGTCCCCAACCACTCCCACAGCCACGCCAACGGGCCGCGCGGCGAACACAGAAGCAGCACCAGAAAACCGGTGACGACCGGCGGCAGCACCAGCGGAAGGGCAACCAGAGTCTCGATCAGTGAGCGTCCGCGTAGACGCCGGCGACTCAGAATCCACCCGGTGGCCAGACCCGGAGCGATGATCCAAAGGGTCGCGCCGAGGCTGACGATCAGCGAAAGACGCAGCGCATCCCAGTCACCCGGCTGCATCACCGAATCTCCACGCCTGCCGAATCGACCGCCACAATGAAGCCCGCCGCCTTGAAGATTGCCTCCGTCGCCGGCCGACGCAGGTGCGCAAGGAACTCATCAGTCCACCGACAAGCCTCTGCCTCGGCAAGTGTTGCGACGCCGTAGCGGATCGGCGGGTGGAGCGAATCCGGAATCACCAACAGCACACGCAGATCGGCATACGCCTGCGCATCGGTCACATAGACAATCCCGACGTCGACCACGCCGAAACGCACCGCCGCGGCGGCCGCGCCGACATCGTCGGTCGGCACGAGACGGGTTCGCAACCGTTCGTACAATCCGATCCGCTCCAAAGCAGCACGCGCGTACCAGCCCGCCGGCGCCAGTTCCGGATCGGGAATCGCCACCCGGCGGAATCTCTCGTCGGCGAGATCCTCCAGACGGGACAACTCCACGTCGTTGTCGACCGCCGTGACGACCACCACCCGATTCGATAAAATCGTCCGCCAAGAGGACACGAATCCCTCCTGGGCCGACGCCAGCCGCTCGATCCAGGCAACATCCGCGCTCAGGTAGAGATGCGCCGCGACCCCGCTGCGAATCTGCTGGGCCAAGGTCCCCGAACCGCCGTAGGCGACATGAACCGTCGCACCGGTTTCGGTCTTGAATCCGGTAATGATCGAGTCCAACGGCGCCGACAGCGACGCCGCCGCCAGGATCACCAGCGGTTGTTCGTCGCCACGCGACCCGCACGTGAAAAACACCGCGGCCATCACAATGACAGCGGCTCTGCCGATCTTCCCGCTACGCATGATTTTCTGTCGGACTCCGTACCGGTTTATCCCGAAAAACTCGCAGCCGAGTCAGGGCTTTCCCGATCGGGCTGCGAAACACCCGCACCATCCCCCACGCCATCCCGCCGCCCAGGATCCAGCCCCCCAGTACGTCGAACGGGTAATGAATACCCAGATAGACGCGCGAGTATGAATTGAGAAACGCGACGACCACCAACACCCACAACCAGCGTCGATAGAGAATTCCGAAGAAAATCGCCGCCCCCATCGAATTAACCGCGTGACTCGACGGAAATGCGAAGGTCCGGCCGCAACGATAGAGCAGGCGTACGCCCTCGACATCGTGACAGGGACGCGGCCGCGCGATCAAGGGCTTAAGAAGATGCGAACTGACCTGATCGGTCAGCGTCACCAGAATCAGCCCGAACAGAACCGCGCGGCGCCCTTTTCCGCCGCCGAATACCGTCAGGGCCACCAGCGACGGCACGACCAACCACAGCAGATGCCGGATCTCGGTCGCGAACGGCATGAACCGGTCGAAGAACGCATTGGCCACACCCGCGTTCAATTGCAGGAACAGCCACGTGTCGATATCGACAATCCACTCAATCATAGCTTAGCGCCACGGACCTGGTGCCACGGACCTTCAGGTCCGTGCTCATGCCGGGTGCCACGGGCCTTCAGGCCCGTGCTCCGAGACCGCGCGACTCACCGAACGCTCAATCCCCCGACTTCAATTTCAACCCCCGTCAGCGCCAGTTCCGCCAACCTCGCCTGTAGAACCGGAACCCGCGACGCCGGCACCTGAACCATCCCGTGCGCCCGCGCGTCGTAACGCCCTTCCTCGAGGTGCAACCCAAACTCATCCAGCACGCGATAGACCACCCCGGTGCGTTCATGGTCGAAAGTCAGACGCACCTCCCGGACAATCGTGCGCTCGAACGCCCGCGCCGCTGCAATCGCCTCCCGGGCCGCATCGCCGTAGGCACGCACCAATCCACCGGTCCCCAGCTTGGTACCACCGAAGTAGCGCGTCACCACACAGACCACGTTCTCCAGTCCGGCACCGCGCAACGCGTCGGCAATCGGACGCCCCGCGGTCCCCGACGGTTCTCCCGCATCGGACGAGCGCTCCGCGAGCGGCTCCGGCCGCCCCACCCGGTATGCCCAGCAGTGATGCGATGCATCGGGATACCGCCGCTGGCGGACGCTAAGCACCGCCGCCGCGGTGTCCGGCGATTCGGCCGGCGCCAGATGAGCGATGAACTTGGAACCCTGTATCAGAAACGAGGATCCCACAGGCACATCAATAGTGCGGAAGGTATCGTCCGACGATTTCGAACCGGGCCCGGCCATCGCCCAATGATAGCCCTGCCCGCCGCCTATGTCATGATGCGAAGTGACCCGGTTCGGACACGGCGGGACCGCACAACCGCCGCTGCCCGGGATCAGGGCGACGGCGCGGCCGAGGACACCTCTGGGCGGCGGATCACCCGCACGATCCAGACGAGAGTCGCCAACCCGGCGACAAGAAAGATCAGAAACATTGCCAGCGGCCCCCACTGGGCATTGACCGGCCCCGTTGTGTACTCGCCGCCGAGCACGGCGAGCCGATACGATTCCCGCTGGAGAGCCATTCCCAGCGACCCGGCCACGGCGGCGACCGTCGCGATCCAAGCCGAGAGTCTGGCTGTACGCGCGATCCCTGTCGCGGCGGCGATCACCGCCAGGATTGCAGCAGCCCATTGGAGAATCCGACCCGCACCGGCCCAACTGGTATCAGCATGCGCTGACAGGAGGCTCCAAGCGATAAGCAGGGCCCCGCCCACCACCGCAGCAGCGGTGGCAGAGCGATCTCCACCCGTGGTCCATAACCGGGTACGCAGCCAGGACAACCACGCGGCCGCAGCAATCAGGATGCTTCCCAGATACCCGCCGAGACGCAGCACGATGTGGGGATGCGAAACGCGTGTCGCCCAAGGCGCCGCCGCCAGCGAGAGCAGATGATTCCAGCTGATGGTGAACCCGACGGCAAAAACGCAGAGAATCGTGAGGATCAGAAACGCCTTTCCCTGCGCCGACGGGCCGCCGGTGCGGTCCCAGCGCCAGCGCCACAGGTAGAGCGAGTAGAAACCGACCATGAGATATCCCACCACCGCCAGCCATGGATATCCGATCGTGATCGACGATGCATAGAAAAACCGCCCGTACAACACCTGCACAAACAGAAGCGGCGCCACCGCAGTGGTGATCACCATCGACAGACCGACCACCCCGAACCGGTGCACTGTCTCGATCTTGTACGTCGCCTTGCGAGACCATTCGGCACCGACACGCAACCAGAGCCCGCTTACCAGCAGACCGAGTGCGACTACGTGCATCGCGTACGTGCCCACCAACAACGCGCGCAGCAGTTCGGGCGGCGCGGGTAAGGCCATCGGATCGGGAAGAGTCATCGGCCGCCTCCCGCGTTAGTCGTTTGCTCGGTAAGCCGGGTCCACTCGGCGGAACGGAAGGTCGACAGGTACGCCACCAGATCCTCAAGATCGCGCTCGGTCCCGGCGAACGGTGGCATGTACGGTTTGAGACGCTCCAGCCGGCGCGTGTTATCGCGGATCATCTCGGGCGTCCAACTGGCCACCAGCGGCCGGATCGCATTGTAACCATCGACCGCATGGCAGCGCCCGCACTGTACCTTGAAGATCGCCTCACCCCGCTCCACCTCCGTCGCGGTCCGGGGCGAAACATCATGCGCCGCCACCGGTTGCAGTGCCCAGAACCCGGACGCGTTCAGCGCAGTCATATCGTCGTGCGTCAGCCCGTTGGCGTACATGTAATTGTAAATCACGTACGGCTTGCGAATCCCCTCGCGGACATACTCCATCGATCCGTAGGCAATGAACGCAAGTCCCGCCAGAAGCAGCGCCGTCTCCAGACTCACACCACGCTTGTTTCGGATCAGCGCGAAATACGCATACACACCGATCAACCCGGTCGCGATCATGCCGAACCCGAAAAACAGCGTCATCGCGATCGCCCCCCCGGCGACCAGCATCAAGGCCGCTTTCGGGATCGCCGCGAAATACCAGAGACCGGCCGGAACCGCCAGCACCAGCGGCACCAGGAAGACCGCGCCTTCGTTGATGATGTGACGCCGCTCGTCCCGGTTGTAATGCTTGTCGAGATTGACCACTACCGCCACAAACAGACCGGCCAGCGCCAGAGATACGACGGTCCGCAGCAACAGCGATGGCAGGAAGGTCGGGTTCAGCCACCCATCCCAGAACGAGTGGGTGGTCAGCCAGTCTCCCGGCGTGAGCATGAAGGCCAGAATTCCGTTGATGATCACCAGCGACCCCCACGCGGAGACGGCATAGACGATGCCGACCCGGATGTGGGTTTTCGGATCGAGGCGGTCCCAGTAGAAATAGTAGACGTAACCGGAGATGATCTCGACTAAGAATAGGACCCACTCCGCCGCCCAAGCCCAGATAAACTGCCGCAGCAGAAGCGAGGTCGCCTCCGGCGAAATCAACCCAATGACAAGCCAGATGCCGACACCGGTCACCACGCCGCCGACAAAAGCGAGGAGAATCAGAAACCGGAGGTAACGCTTCAGAAACCCTAAGAGCAACGAATCGCCGCGACGTCGCGCCCTCGTCTCCAGCCATACTGTCGCGATACCCGCCCCGACCGCGAACTGCGCGATTGTCACATGGACGATCGCCATCACGGCAATCAGGGTTGATGGTCCGAACGGGCCGACATTGAAGATCGGAAAACTCACGTTTGGCCTCCTTGCGCCGTAAAGAGCGCCTTCCGAGAGACGCTCGCAAGCTGAACATGCTTTGTCAAGGAGCGAAAAACAGGCGGGCACCACCGGCCGGCACAACAAGACACCGCCAGAAATCTTCGCGGGCCGTGCTGCCAGGTCACTCCGTCGAATTGCCCGTCCCGGACGCTCGGCTCCTGGAGCTGACCCGCTAAACGACCACGTGCAGGCGATTACCCTGCTGTCAAACAAGGGCTTACGCGACCGCTGCGGCCACCGGAGTGAGCCATGCCCTCACGCGACAGCCGAGACCGTGCCGCCAACACGGCGTGGAACGGGGCAAGATCGGTCTCTCATCGCTCCCGGCCGTCCACAAACTCCTTGATCATTCAGCCGAACTGGTTATTATAAGTGCTTGCCATTTGCAGGAGACCTATGAAACGGACCTTTCAACCATCGAATCGCAAGAAACTCGCCGACCACGGCTTCCGCAAACGGATGTCCACGAAGCAGGGACGGGCTATCCTGAAACGGCGGCGGGCTAAAGGACGCAAACGCCTCACGGTGACTCGCGCCAGTAAGTAGCGGTCGTGCCGGCATCCACGGCTCCACGGTCATCTCCACAACATGGGCAGGGATTCTCCTTCCCACGGCGTTGCCACCTGAAACGCAATCCGACTATCCGTGATACCGTCCGCACCCCGATGGGTCGGCGGCGCACCGGGCCATTTCGAGCGTCCTGGAAAGCGGCCGAGGCCGATGCGCCCGCCCGCTTCGCCTTCGTCGTCTCACGCCGCTCCGGACCGGCACATCAGCGCAACCGGATCAAAAGACGCCTGCGCGAAGCGGTCCGACGCAATAAGTCGCTTTGGCCGCCGGGGATGAATGTCGTCATTACCGCCAACGGCGACCACGCCGCGACACTCGGTTTCGAAGAGCTGTGCGGACAGGTCGAAAAGGTTCTGAAATCGATGCGTCCCGAAACGACCAGCGCCGCACCGGAGAGAAGCCAATGATCGTGTGGCGCGTGCTCGAACGCCTGATGACCGCGAGCCTGATCGTCCTCATCCGCGGCTACCAGCTCACGCTGGCTCCACTCTTCGTCGGCGGCTGCCGCCACCAACCCACCTGCTCTGCGTACGCGATCGAAGCCTTGCAGAAACACGGCCCCGGGAAGGGGATCCAACTGGCCGCCGCACGACTGTGGCGCTGCCGTCCCCGGGGAACATTTGGATATGACCCGGTGCCGTAGGGAGTAACCTGCCCGCGGCCCGGCCACCAATAGGACTGGACGATCATGGAGCAAGAACGGCAACCCATCAATCTCAGCACCCTCCTGGCGTTCGCCGTTTTGATCGCCCTCGTCCTGCTTTTGCCCGCCTATTGGAAATGGATCGGGTACGATCCCGGACCGCCACCACAGCCGGTCCCCGCCGATACAACCCAGGCGGCCCCCGTCACCCCCGCGGAGGAGACACCCAGCGCGGCCGGCGAACCAGCGCAACGCCCACCCGATGCCGAACAGGTTGACACGGCGGCGGGATTCTTCGTGGCCGATCCCAACTGGACGGAAAACTACACCACTGTCTCGACCCCGCATTTCGAGGCCATTGTCTCGAACCACGGCGCGCGGCTGGTCCGTCTTGTCCTGAAGGACTACCAATATAATGATGAGGAACGTAAGGGCCTGCCGATCGTCCTGTTGGACTCAACCGACGAAGCCGGCCCGGGCTTCGAGTTCTTCGCCGAAACCCACGATCTGGCCACCGCCCCCTTTGTCGCCGACCGCCAGTCGGTCACGCTCACCGGCGGCGACTCAGCCCTGGTCCAATTCACCGCCGCGAACCGCAACGGGACCGAGTGGACGATCGCCTACACCTTCTTCGGTGACCACTTCGACTTTCGCACCCGCCTGATAATTCCCGAACCCTGGCGCGACAACGTCGAACGCGAACTGCACTACGGCTGGCTGGGCGGCCTGTGGCCGACCGAGCCCGATCCCGGCGACGACAACGGCAACTTCGCCGCCGCCGCGCTGATGGGCAAAGACGTCGAGAAGATCGGCGGTGTCGACAAATCCGAACCGGTGAAGAACTTAACCGGCGAGACCCACTGGGCAGCGGTGCAGACCAAATATTTCGTCTGTGCCGTGATCCCGGAGATCCCGGGCGACGGTTTCCGCGCGATCGGACGCGAACGACCGGTGCTGTATGAAGGCGAACGCGTCGACCTCAAGCAGTTCTCCGCCCTGGTCCGACGCGAGTTGCGAGCGGGGGAGCCGATCGACTTCACCTGGACCGTATACGCCGGCCCGATCGATTACGATGCGCTCAAGGAGTACGGCGTCGGTCTCGAAGAGCTGGTCGATCTCGGCTGGCGGTGGGTCGTGCGTCCGTTCGCCCTCGTCATCCTCTGGCTCTTCCAGATCCTGCACTCGGTGATCCCCAACTACGGGGTCGTGATCATCCTCTTCGCGCTGTTGATCAAAGCCGTCTTCCATCCGCTGACGAAAAAGCAGATGCGCTCGATGCGCCGGATGCAGTCGCTGCAGCCGAAAATGGAGAAGATCAAAGAGCGCCTCAAGAAAGACCCGCAGCGGATGAATCAGGAGGTCATGAAGCTCTACAAGGACGCGGGCGTCAATCCGATGGCCGGCTGCCTGCCGCTCTTGCCGCAGTTGCCGATCTTCTACGCGCTCTTCCAAGTCTTCCGCACCACCATCGAACTCCGCGGCGCCTTCTTCTTCGGCTGGCTCACCGACCTCTCGCAGAAAGACCCGTACTACATCCTGCCGATCATCATGACCGTCAGCATGTTCGTGCAGCAGAAAATGACGACCAAGGATCCCAAGCAGAAGATGCTGACCTACATGATGCCGCTTCTGTTCGGCTTTCTTTTCCGCAACTTCCCGGCGGGCCTGACGCTCTACTGGACGGTCTACAACATCTCGTCCGTGATCGAGCAGGTCTGGCTGATCGGGCACCCCTCCAAAGATGCGGAACTCAACGGCAGCGAGGTCGGCTCCGGTGAAATCGAGAAGACCGGACCCAAGAAGAAACCCAAGAAACGCTGAAGCCTCTGTGCCCCACCCGAAGGGTGGGCTCATATTCCAAGACGACCCGTCCAGCAGACTCCCGACCGGAGCACAACAGGCCGCCCCGCTCGCGCTCCGGTTCCCCATCCAAAGGGTGGGCTCACGCCCTGAGACAACCGGTTCGAGAGACCCCCAATCGGGACACAACAATCAGCCCCCCCTTGCCCGGCCGGCACCCCGGCCGCATATTGCCCCCGCGCAAAGGGAATCCACCGCTTGCCTCCGATCACGACAGATGTACCCCAAGGCGACGCCGACCCCCGGTCGATTCGGTCTGCACCGACGCGCTGGAGAATCCGGTTATTCCTGAAGTACGTCGCTTTCCCCGGACTCCTCTTCGCGATCGCCTACTCGCAACTCCCGCTGTACTCAGACAACCAGAACACCTACTTCATCCACGGGCTTGCCCACGTGGATCGGCCGTTTCTGCTTAATGACGCGCTGGTTCAAAGTCCCGACCCGTTTCCGGTGTTCACCGCTCTGGTCACCCTGACCGGCCGTTTCCTGCATCCGGGTTTCTTTCATCTATATCACATGGTGCTGCTGGGTCTCTATTTCGCGGCGCTGATCGGGATCGCCCACCAGCTCTTCCGGATCGTCGGCCCCCGGGGACGGCACTGGCTGTTCGGCTTTCTGATCATCGCGGTGCATTCGTACGTGCTGCACAAAGCCCTCTGGCTGTTTCAGGCCGGTCTGGCAGGGCAGTACCTGCTCGGGCGGGTGCTCCAGCCGAGCCTCTTCGGCGTCTTTCTGATCGTCTCGATCTGGCTCTATCTGCGGAATAAACTCGCTCTTGCCACCGCGCTTGCCTGCCTCGCGACGGTATTTCACTCATCGTATGCGCCCGCGACCGCGGTTCTCTGTCTTGTGTACCTTGGCAGTGCAGTCCGGCAACGGTACGGTTTCGCCGGAGTACTCGGTATTATCCTGATCCCGGCGGCCCTCCTCGGACCGGTGTTTGCCTACAACATGATCACCTTCGCCCCGACATCCGACCAGACATGGCAACGGGCGGCGGAGATCCTCGTCGACTACCGCATCCCCCACCACGCCAAACCCGCAATCTGGTTCGGCTGGGAATCGGCGGCGCAACTCATCCTGATCGGCTGGGCCACTTGGTTGGTGAGACGCAAGCGGTTGGCGCCGATCATGTACGTCAGCATTGCGGTCGGCCTGCTGCTGACGCTCGCGCAGATCGTCACCGGGAGCAGGACACTGGCGCTTCTTTTCCCGTGGCGCCTCTCGGTCTACCTCATCCCGCTGTCGACCGCCATAATACTGGCGACCGCCACGCAGGCACGCCTGGCCCGGCCCCTGTTTCGCCGATCATCGGGCGAACGTCTCCGGCGGGTCATCTGGATCGGCGCGATCACTCTCGCCGTCATCGGCGCGGGACGTTTCGTCTATCTGGATGTGATCAAGAAGAACCCACGCGAACACTTGCTGGAATTCGTCAGACAGAATGCGTCGGCCGATGATCTCTACCTGATCCCGCTTGACTGGGCCGAGTTCCGCTTGGCAACCGGTGCGCGTACGTTCGTCGATCACAAGTCCCACCCGTATAAGGACATCGACGTTACCCGTTGGTACAGCCGCATCACCCCCGCCAGCCACTTCTACATCGGCGTCACCGCTCTGCTCGTCGACTATTTCGCAACAGAGCATGGAGTCACACACGCAATCGTACCGACGGATCTTTCGGTTCAACCCTCCGACGAATTCCGTGAAATCTACTCCGATGCGAACTTCAGAATTCTGCAGATCGTCGAAGGGCACACACCGCCGTGATCAGACAGATGAAGCGAGCGCTATTCATGCCCGGTTACTACGACGACAACCTTTCCGCCGAACGCCTGCAACGCGTCTACGAAATCGCCACACCGCGCGTCCGCCATTATCTGCGAGCCGAACTCGAATTCGTGCTCACGCGCATCAGGCCCGGCGACAGAGTGCTCGAACTCGGCTGCGGTTACGGACGCATCCTCGGCCCGCTCGCCGCGAAGGCCGGGAGTGTCGTCGGTATCGACACAGCGCGCGCCAGTCTGCGGATGGCACGCACAACCCTGAAGGAGACTGGGAAGTGCGCGGTTGCCTGCATGGATGCGGTCCGTCTCGGCTTCCGTGACCGTACTTTCGACCGCGTACTCTGCATCCAGAACGGGATCTCCGCTTTCCATGTCGACCAACGTGCGTTGATCCGCGAGGCGATCCGCGTCACGAGACCGGGCGGGAGCGCGCTTTTCTCGAGTTACGCGGCGCAATTCTGGGATGATCGACTCGAATGGTTCCGTCTGCAAGCTGCCGAAGGATTGCTCGGCGCAATCGATAAGTCGCGAACCGGCAACGGTATCATCGTCTGCCACGACGGCTTCACCGCGACCACCGTCACCCCGGAACAGTTCCGCGCCCTGACCGACGACCTCGGTTATCCCGTACGAATCGAAGAAGTCGACGGCTCCAGCCTCTTCTGCGAGATTGATGTCGTGGAGTAGGGCGGGTGCTTTCCTCGCGTGATTTCACACAGCGGACCGATTCGCCCAACTGTCTGAGTCATGCACCCGCCGCCCAGCCGCGGCATGATACAAGGGCCGCCCGCACGGTCTCTCACCCGCGTCACCCCCCTTGCATCCCCGCGCCGACATACCGTTCCTTGCAGCAGGTAATTCGTGATGACCGCAAGCTTCCCAAAAGTCGATCTCGCGCAAACCATATGCGCCATCGCCACCCCGCTCGGAACCGGCGGCCTGGCAATTGTCCGTCTCTCCGGACCCGACGCGATCGTGATCGCCGACCGGGTTTTCCGAGCCAGCGACCGAAAGGCGCTCGCGGACCAGGCCGGCTTCACCGTCCACCACGGCCACATCATTGATCCCGAAACCGGGGAGATGCTCGACGAGGTTCTCGCAACTCTTTTTCGCAAGCCTAAGTCATTCACTGCCGAAGACTTAGTTGAATTTTCGACCCACGGCGGCCATGTCGTTGCTCGACGAATATTGCATCTTCTGACAGTATATGGTGCCAATATGGCAGCGCCCGGCGAGTTCACACTGCGCGCGTTCCTCAACGGACGGATCGATCTGACCAAGGCCGAGGCGGTCGCCGACATCGTAAACGCCAAGACCGACGAAGCGGCTGCAGCTGCAGTCCGACAACTCGAAGGTCAATTGCACCGCGAGATCAAGGCTCTCCGCGCCGAACTGATCGCCGCGCTGGCGCGTCTCGAGATGGGGATCGACTTCACCGAAGAGGATCTCGATCCCGCGGAGCTGACCTCGATCAGGGAACGATGTCGCAGCGTCCGCGACCGGATCAGGAATCTGCGGCAGGGGTATCGTCGCGGACGGATTCTCCGCGATGGTTTCGTGGTTGTGCTCGCCGGCCCGCCCAATGTCGGCAAGTCGACACTCTTTAATCTTCTCGCGCAGGACGAACGCGCGATCGTGACCGAGATTCCCGGCACGACGCGCGACATTCTGCGCGAGTACATCAATCTCGATGGATGGCCGCTCTGCCTGGTCGACACCGCCGGCATACGGGTGGCGACCAATCTGGTCGAACAAATCGGGGTCGAACGCTCAGGCCAGGCGATTCATGCCGCCGACGCGGCAATCTGGATGATCGATGCGAACGCCCCCTGGGTGCATCAACTCCCGCCGCCCGCATTCGCGCAACTCGACGCCCCGTGGGCGATCTGTCCGAACAAGACCGACCTGTGCGCGAATCCCGACCGCATGACCGAGAGCATCGCTGCTGACCCGAGTTGCTCCGTCCCGATCATTCCAATCTCCGCCAAACACAGCACCGGTGTAGAGAAACTGCTGGGCGAGATCAAGAAATGGATCGGGGACGTCGCCGCGGCCGATCAATCAACCGCGATCGCAATCAACGACCGTCACCGCGCTGCCCTCACCCGCGCCGAAGAGTCAATCGACAAAGCCCTCGCCGCCCTGACCGACGACGACAGTGGCGGGATTGAACTCGCCGCCTTCGACACGAAAGCCGCCGCCGAAGCATTGGGCGAGATCATCGGCACTACCACGACCGACGAAATCCTCGGCGCGATCTTCGCGAATTTCTGTATCGGGAAATAGGATCAAGCGGAAAGATCCAGTCCCGCGTGCAGACGCTACAGAGCGGGATCCAGATTCACTCCCACACCAAGGTCCCCTGTCCAAGCGAATTGCTTGAATAGCTTCTCGGGAGCGG
>DATKYL010000040.1:0-14249 GCA_035528515.1 Acidobacteriota bacterium
ACGCCTCGTAGTCCAGCAGCGGCTGCTCGCCGCAGGGATTGGTCGCCTCGATCTCCTCGATGCGTCGGGTCGGATTGGCCTGATTGACGCGATCGATGAAAATGATGCCCGGCTCGCCGGTCTGCCACGCATGATCGACGATCGACGCGAACACTTTGCGCGCGTCCAGTTTCTGTACCGCGCCGTCGACCTCGCACGACTGCCGGGTGCGCGGATCGTACAACGGGTACTGTCCCCCCGCCTCAACCGCCTTCATGAACTCGTCGGTGATCGCCACCGAGATATTGAAATTGGTGATCTGGGTCAGATCCTCTTTGCAGCAGATGAATTCCTCGATATCGGGATGATCGACCCGCAGAATTCCCATGTTGGCACCGCGCCGGGTCCCGCCCTGCTTCACCGCCTCGGTGGCGGCATTGAATACGCGCATGAACGAAACCGGGCCCGAGGCCACCCCGCTGGTTGACGCTACCACCGAGTTGCGCGGCCGCAGACGCGAGAAGGCGAACCCGGTTCCGCCGCCGGACTTGTGAATCAACGCCGCGTTCTTGATCGACTCGAAAATCTCCTCCATCGAGTCACCCACCGGGAGAACAAAGCAGGCGGACAACTGGCCCAAAGGCCGGCCGGCGTTCATCAGCGTCGGTGAATTCGGCATGAAGGCGCACGCCGCCATCGCGGCGTAGAACTCCTCGGCGGTCTGACGGAGCTCCTCGTCGGTAGCGCCGTAGTTGGCATCGGGAGCGGCGATCGCCTCGGCGACCCGACGAAACATCTCCGCCGGCGTTTCCGCGACCTGTCCTTCGTCGTCCTTCTTCAGATACCGGCGCTCGAGCACTCTCAGGGCGTTCTCAGCCAATTTCGGTGCTGGCCCAAACATCAATCCTCCTCCGGGCAGACTTCCGTAAGGTATTACGCACTAAATCGTTATGCGTATTTAGAAAAATCTCTTCCGACTGCCACCCCACTCTGATCGGTTCCTCGCGCAAACGGTTCCGATCAGCGCAAAAGTGTCCCGAGAGTAGAGCTAACGCCCAAGACTGTCAACCACAATCTCATAACTCTCCCCAAGAAAATCACAATATATTGTATGACTTGACCTTATCGACCGCTCTATATTGCGATTATTATCACAAGCGAGTCCGCATCGTGACATGCGCTGCACCGCGCCTAATTCAACCACTTGAGCCCGAGGCAGTTGGCGCTATTCAAAGATGCCGGACCCGAGATCGGCGGCATCCGTCCTCAACCCGGATCGCCTAACCCATTCATTATAAGCGCCTTACCTCCGGACGCCGAAGCGCGGTCGGGCGTCGGCGGAGATCCATCTGTTAAGATCGACGCACAAAGGGAACTACTTGGGCTGTCGGCCATCATTGATCCCCTACAAACATCTACGGCGTTGTCAGTCAACATATTAAGTCCGAGTAGACGTCACCAGGCAGACGGTCCGGAGTCGGGACGCGACGCCCCATGCGGCCACCCTTGTCTCATCACGTTTTTCGGACGCGAGAGACACCGTCGGTCGGAATCGCCCCCCTCACCGGATGGCCTTCAGGGCGACTGGCGGTCACGACGAGGCCGTCACGGTGCCTGGCGGGGATCAGCACGTGCCGCCACGGTCCAGGGCGCATCAGGCTAAACCCCAATGGATTTCCCTCGATAACCTCATATGGACCCCTCGGACTCCGAGCGGGCCGTATCGATCTACACGGTCACAGGCGATTATGGAACCAATCGACTTCATCCCGTCGGGCAAACTGGGCTCGCACCGCCACAGCGATAAGGTGCTCCAGATCCAGACCGAGTTCGCCCGTCGTCCCCGCCCTCGTCTTACCTCCTCGGTGGTCGTCGACGGCCAGATCGTCCACAAGGTTGATCGCGACTGGCCCGACGACCTCAGTCGCGAGGAGAATCAGTTGCGGCTGGAGATCGACCTCCAGGAACAGCATCGGAGCGTGATGGCGCTGGTGACCGATCGGGCCGCCGAACTGGTCGCCGGCGATCCGCCGCCGATCACCCCGGGGGGCACAGGGTACGAGGCACCCACCATCCGTGATACGATCGCCGAGGTGCTGCGCACCTGCACCTATACGCTGGCGTTCTACGAGTTCGATCAGAGCGGCTGCATCGTATACCGAACCTACTTCCGCGACGTCGTCGCCGAATGGGACCAGGAGTTCAACGCTCTCAGCGCCATCATCTTCAAGCTTCCGGAGATCATCCGGGTCGGGAGCCTACGGCATGGGATCGCACACTTCAGCACTGAGAATCTGATTATCGCCAGAATCAAGGAACGCGCCTTCGGCATCCTGACCGACCGGGGCGCCACCGCCGACACCCTGCGGCGAGACTTCCCCGAACTCTTTGAGGCTGTGTCTGATGCGGGCAACCCTGTCTGACATCCGCGCCCTGCCGGGTGTGACCGGTATCGCGGTTCTGAGCAAGCGCGACGGGCGGATCGAGCATCTGTTCCCGGCGGCATTCACCGACCGCCATACCGAGCGTCTGCTCCAGCTCGTGACGGAGACCTACAAGCGGTTGCGTGGATTCTCGCGTCTGATCTTGCGCTTCGAACGCGTAATCGTCCATCTTTTCAATCAGCCCGATTACCTGATGTTCGTAACCGTCCTGCCGGAGACCGACATGCGGCAATTCGAGACGGTTATCCGCTCCAAGTTCGCCAAGATCGCGCACACACTGGCCCAAACGCAGGCGGCACCGGAAGGGCGGCGTTTGCCGACGAAGACGACGGTACCGCCCGGCGATCCGGTGGTGGTGCTGATCGACATCCTCAACACCGTCTCGGCGCGGCTGGGCACCACGCGGGGCATGGCCCGTGTGGCGGTTGACTGGCGCCGCGCGCGGGATACGGTAGCGGAACAGTATCAAGTCTTGACCGCGCTCGCCGTCGATCCGAGCGGCAGCCTCTCGATTCGCAAGGGCCGGAGCCTGGAGCCAAACGCCGAGACAATCGAGGCGTTCGTGCGGCTGGCGGAGGAGTTCTTCGTCCTGATCGAAACGGCGCGTCCCGACGCCGAGGAAAACTTCCATTCCCTCATCGAGCGCTCCCGCGCGCTCCTCGAACCGTACGGCGTCCTGCTCTTCCTCAATCAGAGGGCACGGCGGCGCGTCGTCCGGCGGTAATCGGCCATCCGGAGTTCACCGCAGCAGACGGTGGGACACACGGCCGCTCGGCCCGCGGGACCGATCTGTGTCCCGGTCTTTCATACGAGGATTGACGGCAAAAAAAACCGGCCCGGTCGAAACCGGGCCGGCGATGGCCTCGCGAGAGCATAAGATTTGAAAAACCCTTCCCGACAACACGGTAAAGGCGATTTACAGCCACCGCAGGTCTTTTGTCCTCGCTGCCCCGCACGTGGCGGGGGTCACGGCAAGCAACGCAACCTTTACGGGGACGGCCTTCATTTGGTACACCTGTAGAGGGTTTTTCAAAAAGACTCCCCTTGGCCCTCAAACTCTTCGTCTCAAGTCGGTGGGCGCCGAAGCACCCCTATTTCTCTTTCGACCGCTCGACCCCGGAAGTTGAGCCGATTTTCACTCAATCGCCTTTGAACAAACTGTCGAGGTCGGTCTTTGATTTCCCGCGGGCGGGCCTGACCTCGCCCGCCGGACGGAAGTAGTCGCAGGCGTTGGCGACTTCCTTATCGGCCTGCAACGGCGCCATCGTCTCATGGCAGGCGTTATGAGCTTCCGGCTCATAGAAACCGCAGTTCCGGCAGCACCGCAGGTAGGCCGTACAGTGCGGGCATTCCGAGTCCCGCATGATGCCGTCGGGCACATCGTACGTGTCGCCGCAGTTCCAACAGGTCGCCACCGAACCTCCCGCGCCCGCCCCCATCCATAGTACCGTACCAGCCCGAACCTGTCCAGATCAACTGCGAAGCGCCGCAATCGTCACCGCCCGGACAAAGGAGTTGATTCGCGTGCCGCGGTCGGTCTAAATTGAATGGATGCCGTCATTTGCGCCGATGCCGTCCGTGTTTTCCCTCCGCCGCACGATGGTGGAGATTGGTCGCCGTCTGTACGACCGCGGACTGGTCGTGGCCGCCGAGGGCAATCTCTCGGCGCGTCTGGCCGACGGCGCGATCCTGGTGACACCGGCCGGCGAGTGTAAGGGACGCATGGCACCTGAGGATCTGATCATCGTGGATGCCGGCGGCAAGAAGAAACAGGGCGCACGGGAACCGTCGTCCGAGTTGCTCATGCACCTGACCGCCCTACGGGCGCGTCCCGATATCGGCGCCTGTGTGCATGCCCATCCGCCGTACGCCACGGCCTTTGCCGTCGCGGGAATCCCCCTGGCGGATTGTATCCTGCCGGAGGTCGTCACCACCCTGGGTTCGATCCCACTGACCGAGTATGCCACACCGTCGACCACGGCGGTCGGCGCCTCGATCGAACGGCACCTCGACCGTTTCGACGCCTTTCTCTTGAAGAACCACGGTGTCCTGACGATCGGGGCCGATCTTGAGGACGCCTTTCGCAAGATGGAAACCGTGGAACGATTGGCGCAGATCGTGCATCTGGCCCGGAGTCTGGGGACGGTCGACGAGTTGACGTGTCATCAGGTCGATGAGCTGCTCGCGTTGACGAAGACACTGCACTCACGATTCTCCGGTGACGAGACACCGGTCTGCGGCAACTGTCGGGTCGGTGCCCCGCCTGCGACCGTGATTCCATAGCAGCCGGCGATTCGGTCGGCAAGACCTGTCATGCCAATAGCGGTACCGCGCAAGATCTTCCTCGACCGTGCCGACCGGTTGCAGCGGATGCCGGTGCCCGCGGCCGATCTCGCCCGGAGTGCCGAGCGTCTGCGGCGCCGGGGCGTGGAGGTGATCGATCTATCGTGCCTGGCGGCCTCCTCTCCGGCGGGTGACATGCCCGGCGCGGCCGAAGCTGCGCCGAACGACTGGCGTCCCGCCACCGATGCCGAGATGGAGAGCCTCGCAGAGGCGACGGCCGACTGGTACGACCGGCGCTTCGGCGTGCGACTCGACCCGAAACGCGAGATTGGTTTTGCGCCGAACACGACCATGGCGCTGCACCTGCTGGCGAACGCGTTTATCGACGCCGGTGAGCTGGCACTCCTGCCCGACCCGGGCGCACCGTTCTATCGCGGGGCGGTCGTCCTGTGCGGCGGCGGCGTGATCCCGTACCATCTGCTCGAACGCAACGACTATCTCCCCAGCTTCCCGATGCTTGAGGCGGGACTGGTGGGACGCGTGCGGTTGTTGGTACTTGGCTATCCGCACAATCCGACGGCCACCGCGGCCGATCTGTCGACCATGACGCAGGCCGTCGCCTTCGCCCGGAAACACAATATTCTCATCGCCTTCGACGGTGCATTTTCCTTTACCACACAGGGCGCGTTTCGCCCCCGAACCCTGCTGCAGGCCACCGGTGCCAAGGGTGTCGGCGTCGAGATGTCCGACCTCGGCACCAATTTCGGGTACAGCCAATTCCCGCTGACCGTCATTGGTGGGAATCGCGAAGCGATCAGCGCCGTCACCTTCCTGGTCGAGGGGGCGCACCTGCGTCCTTCGCGCCGGACGGTACGGCTGGCGCAGCACTTGTTGACACAGGGTGAGGCGCTGTTGGACGAGCGGGCCAGGCGGCTCGACGTGACCCGCCGCCTGCTGATGGAAACGACGGCGCAATTGGGCTGGAACCCGCGGTCATCGCCGACCGCGCCGTTTCTGTGGATACGGGTGCCCGCCGCCGCAGGCGTGGCCGCGTTCTGCCGTCGCATGCTGCGGCGTACCGGAATCCTCATGATACCCGGCACCATCTTCGGCGAACGCGGCGAGGGGTACGTGCGGCTCGTGCTTCCCGACGATCCCCAGCTTGCGCAGGCAACTGCGGACCGTCTCCGCCAACATGCCAAACGGTACCAGAGGCGCCTGCCGCGTCCGCCGGCAGGGCGCACGCGCAGACGTACCGGCCGTAAGCCGGCCACCGAATCCTAAATCCCAGTCGCGGTGCTATGGCCAGGATCCGCCTTCACAACATGACCTTCTATGCGTTCCACGGAGTCTCGCGGGCGGAGAAGGAGACGGGTCGGCGCTTCGAAGTCGACTGCGAACTCGAAGTTGATATCACCCATGCCGCACAATCCGACCGGCTGACCGATACGGTGAACTACACCTTAGTCTACGATCGGGTGGAGCAGATCGTGCAGCGCAGCCGGTTCAATCTCCTGGAGACGGTCGCCGCGCGGATCGCCGGCGATCTGCTGGCATCGTTCGAGGCCCGACGCGTGATTGTCCGTGTCCGCAAAAAGATCCCGCCGATCCCCGGTCATCTCGACCACATTGAGGTCGAATTCGACACCGCGATCGACATGGCCAGCGACGGCCGACCCGGTCCATGAATACGGCCCTCCCCCGGCACATCGCATACCTCGGCATCGGTTCCAACCGTGGCGACCGCCGGGCCAATCTCCAGGCCGCCTGCCGTTTGCTGCGGGCGGCGGACGGAGTCGAGGAGCTGGTCGGCTCACCCGTCTACGAAACCTGCGCGATCGGGCTGGCCGGACCGGCGGAGTTTCTCAACGCCGTGGTCCGCGTGACCACACAGTTGGCACCGACTGCCCTCCTGCGAACCGTGCGAGCGATCGAGCGCGCCCTCGGACGCGGCATCGACCGCGCCGGTCCGCGGACGATCGACCTGGACATACTGCTCTACGATGACCTGGTGCTGGCCACCGAATCATTGACCGTCCCGCACCCGCGCCTCCACGAAAGGGCATTCGTGCTGGTACCGTTCGCCGATCTCGCCCCTGAGACGCCTCATCCGCAGCTGGGCAGTACGGTCCGGGAACTGCTTGAACGGCTGCCGGATACCAGCGCAGTCATCAGGCGATCGGCCGACCTCGCCTGACAGATTCGGATCGACAACCTTAAATAGACACCGCCGGTTTGATTTTCCTTTGCCAATGCGCTTTCTTTGATTCCGATGACAGATGCAGTGACCAAATCCACGAAGGCGGCCGACACGCGGACATCCGAAGCGGCGCCGGACAAAGGCCGTTCCGATTCCGACTCCGGTTCCTGCCGCGAGCGGACGCACAGCCCGAAGCGCGTGACCATCACCGAGTTGGTCCGAATGAAGAAGGCGGGGCAATCGATCGCCATGTTGACCGCCTACGACTACTACACGGCGCGGCTTCTCGACGAGGTCGGCATCGACGGGGTGCTGGTCGGCGACTCGGCCAACATGGTGTTCTACGGTGAGACAACCACGCTGTCGATCACGGTCGATCAGATGGTCTATCATACCCGAGCGGTCAGCCGTGCGGTTTCCCGGGCGCTCGTCATCGCCGACATGCCGTTCATGTCGTATCAGGTGAATGCCGACGAGGCGCTGCGCAATGCGGGTCGTTTTCTCAAAGAGGCCGGTGCGGCCGCGGTGAAGCTCGAAGGCGGCCTGAATATGGCCCCGACCATCAAACGGATGGTCGAGGCGGGGATTCCGGTCATGGGGCACATCGGCCTGATTCCCCAGTCAATCCACCGTTTCGGTGGGTACGCGGTCCAAGGGAAGACGGATGAAGGGCGGACGTATCTGATCGAATCAGCCGATGCGCTCGCCGAGGCGGGGTGTTTTTCGATGGTACTGGAGGGCATCCCGCGAGACCTCGCACGGGAAATCACACAACGGGTTCCCATCCCGACGATCGGCATCGGCGCCGGTGCCGGGTGCGACGGCCAGATTCTGGTGACGAATGATCTTTTGGGACTGTTCCCGGACTTCAAGCCGAAGTTCGTCCGCCGGTACGCGGACTTAACAGACGTGATGCGCACGGCATTCGAGCGCTACCGCGATGACGTTCGCGCCCGCCGGTTCCCAGGCGCCGACGAATCTTACTGAGTACCGTCAACCCTCCCGCCGAAACTGGAGTCGTCATATCGCATGAAGACTGCGCGTACCATTGCCCCGGTTCGGCGTCAAGTCGCGGCCTGGCGTCGTCGCGGTCTGACGGTTGGCTGTGTGCCGACGATGGGGGCTTTGCATGAAGGCCATCTCGCCTTGATCCGCCGCTCGGTGCGACAGACCGACCGGACGGTCGTCACGATCTTCGTCAACCCAACCCAGTTCGGCCCGCGCGACGACTTCGCAGCCTACCCGCGCACGTGGCGGACCGACGCGGCGGCTTGCCGCCGCGAGGGGGTCGATCTGATCTTTGCCCCGACGGTCGCGACGATGTACCCGGACGGGTTCGAGACGACGGTCGGGGTCGGCGATCTCGGGAAGATCTGGGAAGGAGCGCAGCGCCCCGGCCATTTCGACGGCGTCGCAACCGTTGTCCTGAAACTCTTCAACATCATCCAGCCCGATTACGCCTTTTTCGGACAAAAAGACTTCCAGCAGGCGCTGATCATCCGTCGTCTGGCAGCCGATTTCAACCTGCCGGTCCGGATCGTGACAGCCCCGACGGTACGGGAGCCCGACGGACTTGCCCTCTCATCGCGCAATGCCTATCTTGGCGCCACCGGGCGCGCCGATGCGGCTGTAATTTATCGTGCGCTCGCATGGGCCGAAAAGCGGATTCGCGCGGGGGCGGCCACACCGGGACCTCTGGTTCGGAGAATGGGTTCGGACATCGAACGCTCCGGGAGTTTTGCGGTCGACTACATCGGGTTTTGTGATCCGGAGAAGCTGCGGTCGCAGAAACGGTTGTCGCGGCCGCTCGTGATTCTGATCGCCGCAACCTGCAAAGAGAGAGGACGTGCCCACGGACGGCGCTTTATCGACAACGTCTTGATTCGCTGAGCGCCGAACACCGTCTCGATTCTGATCATGCTGATTCAGGTCTGCCGTGCCAAGATTCACCGCGCCCATCTGACCGGCGCGCACCTCGACTACGAGGGGTCGATCTCGATCTGCCCCGATTTGCTGAAGGCATCGGGGATTCGTGTTTACGAACGCGTACAGGTGGTCAACATCGCGAATGGCTCCCGGCTCGAGACGTATGTCATTGAAGGGAAGCGCGGTAAGATCGATCTCAACGGGGCGGCGGCACGCCTGGGACAGGTCGGCGACCTGATCATCATCATCGCCTACGCGCTCATCGATCCCGACAAAGAACCGATTCCCGACCCCACCTTCGTGCACGTTGACTCTGAGAACCGAATCAGACCGTGACCCTCCGCGCAGGCCTGCACTCTCGATTGAACCACCTCACGGCTTGATTCCGCCATCGTCTGGTATTGCGCTTCAGGTAGCCGCATGACCGCGAGTCCTCAACAATCGTCCGTCGTCGCCGTGGTCCTGGCCGCCGGGTTGGGTAAGCGGATCGGCGTGGATATCCCCAAGGTCATGCTGGAGTGGCGGGGCCGGCCCCTCGTGCGATGGGTGACTGAGGCTTTGCACGAGGCACGCATCATCCGGACGATCATCGTCGTCGGCCACCGAGGCGAGATGATCGAGGCGGAATACCTCGGCGAGCCGGTCGACCTCGTCTGGCAGCACGAACGCCTCGGCACCGCTCATGCCGTCCTGCAAGCCGAGCCGGAACTGCGGGACTTCGCCGGACAGATTCTGGTCACGCTGGGCGACGCCCCGCGCATCCGTAGCACCACGATCCACAACATGGTCGCACGACATGTCGAGACAGACGCCGCGGCAACCATTCTGACCGCTGTGGTGCCCGATCCGACCGGCTACGGGCGCGTGATCGCCGACGCGGAGGGCAATGTCGACCGTATTGTTGAGCACCGTGACGCCGACGATCAGATCCGCAAGATTCGTGAGATCAACTCGGGGATGATCTGTTTTCGCAGCGAGGGTCTCTTCAACCTCCTCCGCCGGATCGGCAACGACAACGAACAGGAAGAGTACTACCTGACTGACGCGATCGCCCTCCTCCGAGAAACCGGCAGGAAGGTGATAGCTTGGCGCGCCGACGATCCCGAGGAAGTCCTGGGAGTCAACACACTCGAGGAACTGGACGCTCTTGAATAGTCCCAGACCGGGGATGTCCGTTCTCGGAAGGGCAACTCACTCAGGCAGAAGGGATTGAGGAGTTGGGAACCAAATGGCGCCTTCGGGCGTCTAAAAACAGGGGCCGGCGCATATACCTCGCCAGATCGGGTGTCGAAAACGTATAACAGGTGGCGTCGAGGATCCCCCTGCGGCGTGCCGTTTGCACTTGACAACAGGCCGTGGCAGGTAGCTGATTATCCATGAGGGGTGGCAGTTTCTCTGACAATTGTGGGTGGGGCGGCACGTTTGTTCCAGGTATGTGTATGAGAACTGCATTGATCGTCTGTTGTGTTGTCATCGGGGCCGGTTGTACAGCGGCCGCCCAGAGCGGTCCGGCGGTCGGCGCAGCGGATCCCGGCTCTTTCTCGGGAGCGCCGCGGGCCGGCGATCTGATCGAAACGCCGCGGGCGGGCGGATTCAGCCTCTTGGATCCCTCGCGCTTCAAAATGAGCCAGTCATACACGATGTCGTATTTCTCGGGCTCCGGATACTCAGGGTCAACCGGCCTCTATATGAACACCATTGAGTACCGTCTTTCTGAACCGTTAACCGTGCGGGTGGGACTTGGCTACCTGCACCAACCGCTGGGTTTCCTCAGCAATTCGGGGGCAAGTTCCAAGCTGAGCGAAGGGCGCCTGCTGCCCAGTTTCAGTCTGCTCTACCGTCCGTCGAACAAGTTCCAACTTCTGATCGATTACCGGACGGTGCCGGCGATTGGGGAGTATGGCGGGCTCGGTCGGCACGGAATCAGCCCGTATTCGGGCTTTTATGATCCCTGGCACTGGTAGATAGCGGTCCGGGCCACCTCCTCGCAGCACGCCACCGCCCGGAACGGAATCACCAAATCCTTGTTAGATGCACGTATGACGACTCCTGTACGCGTACGCGCGCGGCGCGCCCGGATGAAACTGGGTCCTCCGCGATGGAAAGTGCGTCTTCTCGACGCCGGCATTGTCCTGGCCACCGGGATTGCGTGCCTCTTTGTCTTCTCGTTCTCGACCCGGCTATCGTATTCGGACCCGGACAATCATGAACCGCCGATCATCGTACACGTCCAGATTCTCAACGGCTGCGGCCGGCCGGGGTTGGCCGGACGTGTCGCCGATCAGATGTCCCGCCTCGAGGTGGGACGGATGCGTTTCGACGTTGTGGATATCGGTAATTATGACCGGACAACGATCCGGCGACCGTTCGTCATCAATCGGACACTCGATCCGGCCAGCGTACAGGAAATCATGGAATCGCTCGCCATTGGCGAGGTGGACATCCAAGACGGCATCGGCCGGATGAACGATCTGGGGGTCGATCTAACCATCGTCCTGGGATCGGACACATTGGAACCGCCTCAGCCGGCCGAAGGGTCCGACGCGCCCGAGGGCGGTTGACAACCCCTTCACCCCGCATCCAAAAGGAGGACTCGACTATAACATCAGCGCGACTGGCAGAAGCTCTGGGGCGACTGGCTCTGGAGAAGAAGGCATACGCCGTCCGCATACTCGACCTGCGCAAGCTCTCATCGGTCACGGATTTCTTCGTCATCTGCTCGGTTGACGCCGAGGTTCAAGCACGCGCCGTGGCCGACCACATCAGCGAAAAACTGCGTGCGAAGAATGTCCGGCCGTGGCACACTGAGGGCTACGGCGAATCCGGCTGGGTTCTGATGGACTTCGTCGATGTGGTCGTTCACATCTTTCTCCCGCGAACCCGTGAGTTCTATGCGCTCGAGAAACTGTGGGGAGACGCGCCCGACCGGGAACTGGTCGATGCTTAGCGGAACGGTGCCGAAGCGGATGCTTCCCTTCGGATCATGATAAGGTGCCCGCCGGGGAGAGTACCCCGCCGGGGGGCAGACGATGACTCCCAACGCAGACAATCAACGGTAACACCCCTTAAGTACAAGACCGCGGAGGTGGTCTTATGGACATCCTGGAACTGAAATCGAAAACAATTTCCGAACTGCTGGAGATCGCCGAGAAACTTGATATTCCGGGCGTCTCGGGCCTGCGCAAGCAGGAACTGATCTTCAAGGTTTTGGAGGCAAACACCGAGAAGGACGGCCTCATTTTCGCCGAGGGCGTTCTGGAGATTCTCGACGAGGGGTACGGTTTCCTCCGGTCACCCGACTACAACTACCTGCCGGGCCCGGACGATATCTACGTCTCTCCGTCACAGATCAAGCGCTTCGACCTGCGGACCGGTGACACGGTATCCGGGCAAGTGCGCCCACCGAAAGAGACCGAACGCTACTTCGCTCTCCTGAAGATCGAGGCGGTCAACTTCGAAAACCCCGACGTGGCGAAGCACAAGACCCTGTTCGACAACCTGACGCCGTTGTATCCGGAGCAAAGGTTCATCCTCGAAGTCGATCCCAAGGATCTCTCGACGCGGATTATCGACCTGTTGACGCCGATCGGCCGCGGTCAGCGCGGGCTGATCACTTCGCCGCCGAAGGCCGGCAAGACGATGATTCTCCAGAAGATCGCCAACTCGATTACGACCAACCATCAGGACGTCAAGCTGATGGTGCTGTTGATCGACGAGCGTCCTGAGGAAGTGACCGACATGAAACGGTCGGTGCGGGGCGAGGTGATCTCGTCGACCTTCGATGAACCGGCCGAGCGCCACGTTCAGGTCGCCAACATGGTAATCGAGAAGGCCAAGCGTCTGGTTGAGCACAAGCAGGACGTCGTCATTCTGCTCGATTCGATCACCCGGCTGGCACGCGCCCACAATGCGGTCGTGCCGCATTCGGGCAAGATTCTATCGGGTGGTGTCGACGCCAACGCCTTGCAGAAGCCGAAACGGTTCTTCGGCGCGGCGCGCAATATCGAAGAGGGCGGCTCGCTGACGATCGTCGCTACGGCGCTGATTGAGACGGGCTCGCGGATGGATGAGGTGATTTTCGAGGAGTTTAAGGGCACCGGTAACATGGAACTCGTCTTGGACCGGCGCCTCTCGAACCGGCGGATTTTCCCGGCGATCGACGTGCAGCGCTCATCCACCCGCAAAGAGGAATTGCTCTTTGACGAGGAGACGCTCAACAAGCTCTGGATTCTGCGCAAGTTCCTGTCGGACATGAATCCCGTTGAGGGGATCGAATTCCTGAGCGACCGGATTATCAAGACGAAGGACAACGCCAAATTCCTCGAATCGATGAAATCCTGACACCGCAACCGGGTAATCCGACCGTGGACTCCGGCGACGGGCCGGAACGCTTCGGATGTGCACATTCCCAGGGACGGGGAATCTTGGCGACGCATTCTCCCATCGATCCACAGGCGCCCTTCTGGCAGCAGCCGGCGGTGGAGCGAACGCTCCGGCAGGCATCGGCACGCGGGCGTCTGGCGCGGGCCTATCTGCTGGAGGGACCGGAGGGGTGCGGCAAATGGGCCGCAGCCCACTGGGTCGCCCGGCATCTGCTCTGCCGCGAACGCGGCAGGGGCGACGAGCCCTGCGGAACCTGCCAGGACTGCCGGCGCGTGGACTCCGGCACACATTCCGATTGGCACGTTCTCATCCCGATTCCGTCGGGTACCGCGGAGAAAGAGTCCGAAGAACTCCTCGCCGCCAGGAGAACTGATCCGTACGCCGTCTTCCCCTACTCCAAGCGGCCGTACATCAAAATCGACCGGGTCCGGGCGCTCATCAGCGAACTGAACCACACGTCGGTCGAAGGTGGTTCGAAAGTCGTGCTGATCGCCGGTGCCGAGGAGATGGCGCCGAACGTGCAGACCATCCTTCTGAAATCGATCGAGGAGCCGCCCCCGGACACACATTTCGTGCTGACCAGCCCCGATCCGGGGCGGCTGTTCGCGACGGTCGTCTCCCGGTGCCAGGTCATTCGCTTCCTCCCGGTCGATCCATCCATCATCGCCGAGCGGCTGGCGGCTGAACATGTGGTTCCGCCGGAGAAGGCCCAGACGATTGCAGAACTCTGCGGCGGTGGCTGGGGAAACGCGGTCCGTCTGGCACAAGAGGACAAAGACACCTGGCGGGCAGAGAACACCGAACTCTGGCACATGGCATTCCGTGCGCGTACGGCGGAATTGATGGAGCGGATCGAGACGCTCTTTCGCCCCAAACGGCGGAACGTCGGCCTGGGTCCGACACTTGAGGCATTTGACTTGTGGAGCCTCCTGTTGCGCCGCGAGTGTGCCCTGATCTCCTCGGCGGGCGGTCAGGAGACCGACCGCGCGAGCCGTGCACCGATCCCCGACCTGGAAACGGCGTGGGTCTGCTGG